>VIKJ01000091.1:2515-7909 GCA_008080615.1 Chitinophagaceae bacterium
TGCTCCATAAATAAACATGGTAATATAAATGAGCATGCCACTGCCAAATCCTATTCCATATGAAAGTGCAGCATTACTCTCTTGCACAGTGTCCCCTTTTTCTTCTAATGATTTTAATTCTGCAAACTGAGATTTTACTCGGATAGAATCTAATTGAGCTCGGTTAATACCAGCCGTTTGTAACATATTGTCTTCAATGGCTGCATCAATTTGATCACTGATAGCATCTTCGGTGGTTAATCCTATTCTTTTTTTAGAACGGATGATATAGTTTGTTTTTTCGGTTCCCTCAAATTTGGGAATGATTAATATATCAGTATATCCTTTATCTAAATAGTTTGTGGTATCTACCCCTTCCGCAAATTCAAAGTTGATGTATTTGGTATTTTTCAAATTGCCTTTGAAAAATCCATTTTGATCTATTACTGCAATCTTATGGTCATCTTTTCCTTGAATGGCAAAATAAGTAGCGCCCACAAAAAATAACACCATTAAAATGGGCATCAGCAAAGTGGTAAGCACAAAACGTTTATTCTTAACCCTACTTAGGTATTCTCTTTGTATAATGATTAATATCTTGTTCATTGGTTAGTTTTTTTGAAATGCTCTAGCAGTTGCATGTGTGCCCTCTACCAGGTCAATAAATATTTCATTTAAAGAAGGAAGTATTTCATTGAATGACTCAATATTGTGTTGCTTCTGTAAAAAATAATTCAATACATCATTGCTTTTATAGCCATCTTCGATTTTTACAATCAACTCATTGGCTTTCTGATCAATTACATTAAAAGCATTGGAAGCAGTATCCACAGGAAGTTCACTTAATTTAATACTGAATTTATTTTCTTTGAATTGTTGCTTTATATCGCCAACAGTTCCATCTAAAATTTTCTTTCCGAGGTTTACCAAAACAATATGATCACAAATTTCTTCAACCTGCTCCATTCTATGGGTACTGAATATTACCGTACTACCTCTTTGTGCCAACCCATATATTTCATCTTTAATTAAATTGGCATTCAATGGATCTAATCCACTAAAGGGTTCATCTAAAATAATCAGTTTGGGTTCGTGCAATACAGTTGTTACAAATTGTAATTTCTGGCTCATGCCCTTACTTAAGTCCTCTACTTTTTTGTTCCACCAGGTTTCCATTTCAAGTCTCTTAAACCAAAACTTGATTTTCTCCATAGCATCATGCTTGCTCAACCCTTTCAACTGTGCTAGGTACAATGCCTGCTCGCCAATTTTCATTTTTTTGTAAAGACCTCTTTCTTCGGGCATATACCCAATTTTAATGATGTCTTCAATAGGATCAAATGCCCTGCCATCAAATTGAATATTACCGCTATCCGGATAAAAAATACCCGTAATCATTCTCAATAATGTTGTTTTACCTGCTCCGTTTGGGCCTAGTAAACCAAAAATGCTACCCTGCTCAATGGTGAAGCTGATATCATCAACTGCTTTTTGAGCTGCATAATGTTTTTTGAGATTTTCCAATGCTAAGATTGTACTCATATTTGTTTTTTGTTAATTGTTTAATCTAATGAAAGCATTAGTTGCACCGTTCCCCAAAATATTACAGTGAAAGGTTAGGTTTATACTAATTTCGCCCGAAACTACACAAAAGGGAATATATGAAGTATTTTAAAAGATGGGGGGGATTGCTATTCTTAGCAATATCATTGCTAGGTTTAAGTAGTTGGGGGTTTTTGGTACATAAAACGGTACACCAAATAGCCGTTTATCAGTTGCCGGCCCAAATGACTCCTTTTTTTTATGGCAATATAAATCAATTGGTATATGATGCACCTCGTGCAGATACCAGACGAAATACCGATAGTACGGAAGCTACCAAGCATTTTATAGATTTAGAAGCTTATGGTCCCAAATCTGCCTATAAAATGCCCTTCAATTGGGAAGATGCAAAGCGGTTGTATACAAAAGACAGCTTATTAAAATATGGCTATGTTCCGTATCATATTTTATTTATTAAAGACAAGTTAACAGCAGCTTTTCGTTCAAAAAATAAAGACAGTATTTTGTTTTACGCGGCAGATATAGGGCATTATATTGCCGATGCACATGTGCCCTTGCACACTACCTTAAATTATGATGGACAATTGACCGATCAAAAAGGTATCCATAGCTTGTGGGAGTCCATGGTGCCCGAGATAGAAATTGGATCCTATAATTTATATAGTAAACATAAAGCGCAGTATTTAAATAAACCAGCAGCTGCTATTTGGAAAGTAATCAGAAACTCAAATGAATTGTTGCCCAATGTATTAGCCAAAGAAAAATTGGTTTCATTGCAATTTACCGATGCGCAAAAATATCGAGTGCAAATAAGAAGGGGCAAAGAAGTTAAAAGCTATACTACTGCTTTTGCCAAAGCGTATGCTTTATCGTTAAAGAATACGATTAATATGCAGTTATTACATTCTGCAGAATTGATTGCCGATTTTTGGTACACCAGCTGGAAAGATGCGGGTAGCCCCGATTTAACTTCAATAACTAATTGGAATTTGGAAAAAGCTGCTGCTTACGACACTGAAATACAATTATATAAAGCCAATCAATTGCTGAAACAAAATAAGTTACAAGCAAAAAAAGAAGACATTAAAGAAGGGCAATAAGCTGGGCAATTTTTTGCCCATCCATAGCTGCACTTACAATTCCTCCTGCATAACCTGCGCCTTCCCCGCATGGGTATAGATTACTCAATTGAGGATGAGTTAATGTGTCTGCAGATCTTGGAATTCTTACAGGCGAAGAAGTTCTACTTTCTGTTGCCACTACAACTGCTTCATTGGTAAAGTATCCGCGCATTTTTTTTCCAAAACTTTCAAATCCGCCTTGCAAACTTTTATAAACAAATGAGGGTAATACATTACGTATATCTTGGGCTACAATGCCTGGCAAATAACTGCAACTAGGTAAACTAGCAGAAAATTTATTGTTACAAAAATCGGCCATTCTCACAGCCGGTGCTACAAATTTACCGCCGCCTGCATTAAATGCTTTTTGTTCTATAGCTTGTTGAAATTGCATGAGCAATAGCGGCGATGAATCAATTGGTTTGCCCAATTGTTTAAAATAATTCAACGCATCGTTTTCGGATACTTGTACAACCATACCACTATTGGCGTATGGGTTGTTTCTTTTACTAGGGCTCCATCCATTTACAACCAATTCGCCGGGGTCTGTTGCTGCAGGTGCAATAATTCCACCAGGGCACATACAAAAACTAAATACACCCCTACCATTTATTTGTTCTACCAAGCTATAAGCTGCTGGAGGAAGGTCAGAATCCCTGATACTGCAATGGTATTGAGCTGCATCAATAATTTGTTGGGGATGTTCTATGCGAACTCCCAATGCAAAAGGTTTTGCTTCAATGGAAATATTTTTTTGATGAAGCAATTGAAAAATATCCCGTGCAGAATGACCTGTTGCTAATATATAAGCGTCTGCCTTAAATTTAGTTCCATCAGCCGTAATGATCGATTCAATTTGACCATTCATTACTTGCAGATCGGTTAATTTTTTTTCAAAATGAATCTCCCCTCCACAAGCAATCAATTGCTCACGCATGGCAGTGATAATTTGAGGAAGTTTATTGGTGCCAATATGGGGATGGGATTGATATAAAATAGTTTCATCTGCCCCAAACTGATAAAATAACTGAAGTACCTTATCTATATTGCCACGTTTACTACTACGTGTATATAATTTGCCATCACTATAAGTGCCAGCACCTCCTTCCCCAAAACAATAGTTACTATCTGGGTTTACAATTCCTGTTTTATTTAATTGTGCTAGGTCTCTTCTTCTAGATTTTACATCCTTACCTCTTTCAATGATGATGGGTTTAATTCCGTCTTCTATTAATTGAAGTGCTGCAAATAAACCAGCAGGTCCTGCTCCAATAATTATAACTGTTTTGGCAGCACGATGTACATTTTTGAAATGAACAAGCTCTTTTGAGCGAGGTATCAATGGTTCATTGATAAAAGCTCTTACAGTTAGGTTAATCCAGGCTTGTTTGCTTCTGGCGTCAATGGATTTTTTAATAATTAAAATTCCATTAATATTTTCTGGGCTTACTCCTGCAGATTGTGCAAGATAGGATTGAATGATTTGGGTTGAAGCGGCTTCATGGGGCTTCAATTTGAGCGTGTACTCTTTTTGCATACTGCTAGGTATTTATCCTAAAAAGTAATAGGGGTTTTTAAAAAGGGAGATCGTCCACTACATCTGCTGCAGGTGGAATATCGTTATAATTGCTAGAAGCAGGCATGTCCGCATCCCCTTGAAGCTTAAGGGTTTCCATTCGCCATGCATCTAAATTGGTAATATAGTTTTCTCTGCCATCTTTCATCCATTTGGTGCCCTTAATATTGAACATGACTTTTACCTCATCTCCTAAATTAAATCGATCGGGCATGGCTGTTTTATCTTGTACACATTGAAATTTAGCGTAATTGGTAATAGATCTGCCGTTGATGTCTTCGGTTTTCTCAATTACAAATTCTCTGGTTTTAAAGGTTTCTGTACGTTGTACTATATCAAATTTGGCAATTAATTTTCCGGTGATTTCGTAACTCATTTTATCGTATATTATGTGATTGGCAAAAGTAGGGTTAATTACTGCTTTCTTTGTAAAAACTTCTTTTTGGATTGATAAATATTGTACCTTTCTAAACGCACAAATTATATTCATGTATCGTAAAGCCGGGTTGTTTAGTTTATTGATTTTTTTGTTTGCATGCAGTACTCCCAATCTGCCGCTTTCAATGAATTATAAAGGATATAGAATTACAAAACAAGCTAAGCCAGATACTGCACTAAGTAATTTATTGCAACCTTATTCGGTGCAAATAAATAGTACTATGAATAAAGTGATTGGTTTTAGTAATACAACCATGTATAAAAAACAACCCGAAAGTATTTTGGGAAATTTTATGGCCGACTGTATTCAAAAAATGGCTGCAATAAAATATGAAAAATCTGTTGATGTTGGCTTTATGAATCAAGGTGGAATTCGTGCCGAAATCAATAAAGGAAATATTACGCTTGGGAATATATATGAATTAATGCCCTTTGATAATTTGGTTGTGATTCAACAAGTAAAAGGGGCAGACTTAGAGAAATTTATTCAGCATATTGCAGCTGATGGAGGATGGCCTATTTCGGCTAATTCATCTTTTAAAATAAAAGCAAAAAAAGCCATTGATATTGTAATTAATGGGAAGCCGTTAGATGTGAATGCAGTATATACGGTTTCCAATACAGATTATATCGCCAATGGCGGAAGCAATTCGGATATGTTTAAAGGTATTCCAATGCAGAATAAAGGCTATTTGTTAAGAGACGCATTGGTAGAAT
>VIKJ01000091.1:7931-9154 GCA_008080615.1 Chitinophagaceae bacterium
ACAAGGCAAACCAGTTGATGGAAAATTAGAAAATAGGGTAACAATCAGCAATGAATAGAAGAAAATTTATACAACAAACTGCCCTTTCAGGTGCGGCTGTTTTAACGGCCTCCATTGCTAGTGCTGTTCCTGCCCAATATCCACTAACCATTTTGCATACCAATGATGTGCATAGCAGGTTAGATCCTTTTCCGATGGATGGAAGTAGAAATCAGGGATTGGGCGGTGTAGCAGCAAGGTCGGCTATTATCAATGAAATTAGGGCTGAAGCAGATTCCGTTTTGTTATTAGATTCTGGTGATATTTTTCAAGGCACTCCTTATTTTAATTTGTATAAAGGTGAACCAGAAATAAAAGCTATGACCAAAATGGGGTATGATGCTGCTACCATGGGCAATCATGACTTTGATGCAGGGATAGAAAATTTTGCTAATCAATTAGCGCATGCCAGTTTCCCAATTGTGATTTGTAATTATGATTTTACTGGAACACCAATGGAGTTCAAATACAAACCATATACAATTATTCAAAAGGGAAAACAAAAGATTGGGATATTAGGAGTAGGAATAGAATTAGCAGGATTGGTTCCTGAAAATTTGTATGGTAAAACGGTGTATAAAAATCCTATTGAATCGGCCAATGCAACTGCGGCTTTGTTGAAGCAGCAGCATTGTGATTTCATTATTTGTTTGTCTCATTTGGGTGATAAATATGAAGAGGATAAAGTAAGTGATGAGATATTGGCAAAAGAATGTTATGATATTGACCTGATTTTGGGAGGGCATACACATCGGTTTTTCGAACAGCCTCGGAAGTACCGGAATAGGAAGGGAGGCGATGTTTTGGTGAATCAAGTGGGCTGGGGAGGCATCCAATTGGGTCGTTTGGACTACATTTTTTCGGCTAATAGTCGTAAAAATTGGTCAAAAGCCCATACTGTGGTTGTGACGAGAAAAACAAGCGAATAAAAAAATTTTTTTTTCAACATAAAGTCTACATATTCGCAACCCCAAATTTTTTTCTGAACATGTTAACATGTGGGGAAAAATGAATAACTTGAACGTTAGAGAAAATTGTAACTGATTATATAAAATTGCTCATTTTTTTGTATGGCTAAGACCGCTGAAATTGTTTGGACGAACTGCTTAAAGATTATCAAAGACATTGTAGAATGGCAACATTTTAAAACATGGTTTGAACCGATTACTCCGGTAGAATTAAAA
>VIKJ01000092.1 GCA_008080615.1 Chitinophagaceae bacterium
GATGGGTTAATGGAAGCAGCCGGATTTAAAATGGGCCCCTTTAAATTGATGGATTTGATAGGGTTAGATATTAATTATAGTGTAAGCAATATTGTTTGGGAGTCTTTAGGTAAGCCCGCAAGATTACAACCTGCTCATTTACAAAAAGAAAAAGTATCTAACGGAGATTTAGGAAAAAAAACAGGTAAAGGGTTTTATACTTATTAGGCTAGGGCTAAATTATAAATTAATGGTTACTTCATTATCCCAATTACCCTTTACATTTAATGCTTGTTGAATTAATTGTACAATTTCTGGTTGCTTTTTCTGTTTCCAAAAACTTCCGGTATCCCATACGCCATTTTGATTGGTATCATATAATATGCGTAGTTCATAAGAGCCAGGGATAAATAATTTTCTATTTACTTCAAAGCTGGTAAGTGGTATAGATTCTACTAATTTATCAGATACAAAAAATTGCAACACAGGATGTTTGGCTAATTGAATATTGGTAAACCTGATTTTGATGCTTCCATACTCCGATTCTTTTTTTGTATTGAATCTCAACGTATCAGATTTATTGAGTGAAATGCCTCCTGTATCTGAAAGGGCATTTTTGGGAATTACCAATCTAAAATAATTTAATTCTTTCCAAGGGTATTGTATAACCACTTTAGTTTTAGCTGTATCTAGTTGAATGCTATAGCCACTTATTTTATTGTAATTGGTATCATACAAAACAATCTTTGCGCTATCTGCTAATTGAATTCTTCTGTTAAAAGCCAATTGCAGTGTACTTAAAATATCTTGTTGCCCACTTTCTAGGTTGGTTTGGTATTTTAATCGATTGTCTATTTTGCCAGTTTTATCCAATACTACCGCAGGTTTTACTGGTTTTTCTTTGAGTTTAAATTCTTGATAAGCGTATAAAGTATCTACAGATGTGTTGGCAGATACAGTTAGAACTCCAGATTTAAAAGCAAAGAGTTTAATACTGTCATCATACTTCTTAGTAAAGTCATTGGGTAAAACAAAAGCCCGATAGCTTCCCGGAGATAGGGTTTTAAATATAAAATCTCCTTTGCCACTGATGCGGGTATAATAGCGTGGTCTTTCTTTTGAAATAGCCGTATCAGCTAAATTTTTGTGTAGAATTACAATTAATGTAGAATCAGCTTTCCCTGATTCTGCCAACAAAACCTTTCCCTTATAACTAAAGCTGTCGATTGTTTTTCCTGTAGAAAAAACATAGGTGAAATTTTTTAACACGTTCGACTCGTTTACATCTCTGATGGCATTTCCAAAGTTGAGCGAATAAGTTGTGTTGGGATCTAATGAGTCTTTAATTTTTACTGTAACTGTTCTTAATTTATAGTCTACCAGTGGATTACTTTTGATGGTAGGAGATACAATTAGGTTTTCATTTACATTTTGCAAATTGATATATTCATCAAAATTGAGGGTGATTAATTTAGGTAATATATTAGTAGCAGAATCTTTTGGAACTGCTGCAATTAATCGAGGAGGTAAACTATCTCTTGCACCTCCATCTGGCGGAATAATATTGGCACATGCGCCAAATAAGCCCACCATCCAGATCATCAATAATCCACCAACCAATTTTTTTATCTTAATACTAATTACCATAATTCAGTCAAAGTTAAAGTTTCAATTCCATCAGCATTATAAAATTCAAGAAGCACCAATAAAGTCAACATTACTACTACAACTATAGATCCTCATCAGTTTCATTTAGTTCATGCAATGCAATGGCCAAATTATTGGTTTTTACAAAACCGCACCAATGACAATCGGGCTTGCCACAACCTGTATAAAAATCCCTATTTTGAATCTTTTCCCAAACAGAAGTGATCTGCTGTGTAACTGTGGTGATATCTGCAGGCGAAATCACCAGTTTTTCTTTTCTATATACTTTCTTTTTATCGGGTTCAATAAAGTCGAATTCACTGCTTACAACCTGCCAGTTTTTTTGATCGTAATTGTCTACTAAAATCTTATAAAATACGGCCTGTCTCCAATAATCTCCACCATTTGGATTTTTATCGTTGGGAGGCAACAATTTGTCTTTTGCTTTTTCTATATCTCCTGTTTTATAGTCTACTACGTTTACTTCTTTTCCATTGAATTCTATTTTATCCAATTTACCTTTTATAGGAACTCCTTGAACTACTACATTTTTAATGGTACGTTCAATTACTACAATCTTATTCCACTTTTCTAAATATGCATGGTAATAATTTTGAAGTACTTCCTGGCCGTATTCCATTCTTCTAGCAAATTGCTCCTTGGTAAAATTTTCTCTATGCCTGCGCATATACCATTCAAAGTCTCCAACAAAAATTTCAATAGGCGGAAATTGTTCTTTTTCTTGCATCAGTTGAAACAGGCGTTGTAAAGCATAGTGTACAGCAGAACCAAACTCGGTAGATTCGGATTTTCCCGAAGGCACCCGAACCAAATTATTAAAGTAAAATTGGAGCGGACATTTTAGGTAATTGTTTAATGCTGTTACATTCATTACAAATTTTTCCAGCATGCGATTGATGAATTCCGCTTCAAATTGCTCAATCTCTGGCATCAGGGTATCTTCAAAAGCCAATGCACTAAATGTACTTATATCATCTATAGAAACAACAACCCGTTCTACTGGTAAATGTTGTATTTCCTGAATTTCTGCAATAAACATCGAAGGCTCCAATGGCTTCCCATCCGATTTGAATTGGCTATATGAAATGGCTAACTGTTTCTCGGCTCTGGTGAGTGCAACATAAAAAAGCCTTCTTAATTCTTCTTCCTCACTCAGTTTTGGTTGTGAGCTAAACATTGTATCGGGAAGGGTATAACCTCCGCCAGGCTTTCGTTTCTTTTCCCAATTGCTGGCATTGGAACCTGCAATAAATACATATTCAAATTCTAACCCCTTAGATCCATGCGCAGTTAATAGGTTTACCCCTTTATCGCTACCACTTACTTGTACCAAGGGTAAACTTAATCCCTCTTTCTCCATTAACTCAATCACTGTTACCAATTCCTGTAAATTCAATGTTGGGTTTCTTCTGGTTTCTTCTTTTACAAAATCAAATAAGCCAGTAAGTACTTGCAAGTGCCAGTGTTTCTCTGCGTCTTGCATAATAAAGTTTAGAACTCCTGCATGGCGAATGATATTTTCAAATAAGCCTTGTAAGGTAGTATTGGGTACGTCTCCAATTAATTGTTCAATGGCGTTGCTTAATTTGTTTATTCCATTTATTGGAACGCTAAATAAATCTTTAGCAGGTGCATTAGCTAATTCGTAAACATATTTTCTTAAGCTAGTTTTGTCGTTCCCAAATCGTTTATCAGCCACAATAGCACTTATTTTAGCTATTTCTATGGGGGCAATATTGAACCAGTTAAAATGCATTATTTCAAATAACATTTCATCTCCGCCATAGGGTATATCGTGTTCTGCTGCAATATATTTTAATAAAAGGATAATCTTTTTTGCAAGCGGAATCTGCAGAATATTCAAATTTCGTTTGCTATAAACAGGAATATTTTGTTGTTTAAAATAGGTACTCAATACTTCGCCATACTTATTTTCTTTATAGATGATGGCAATTTTTCCTGGAGCAATTCCTTTACTCAACAATTCACTTACTTGTAAAGTAAGATCAATCATTTCTTGTTGTTGGTTTTCATACTCACGCAATAAAGGCTGTTCTTTGAGTTTGTTGATTTTTGAATTGGCTGCAATCAGTGTTTTACTTAGCCCATCAATTTTCTTTACCAATCTTTCTTCATTGCGATCAATCAAGCTTTTTGCAGTATCTAGTATGGGCTGTGTAGATCTGTAATTATTGGTAAGTATAATGGTATGCAGGCTCTTAAGGTATTTGCCTGCAAATTTTTCCATGTTCTCAATATTGGCCCCTTGAAAACGGTAAATACTTTGGTCATCATCACCCACAACAAAAACATTCGGCTCTTCCCAATAATTAATTAGTAAATCTACCAAATTGTTTTGCGTACCACTAGTATCTTGGTATTCATCTACTAAAATATATTGAAATTGTTCTTGGTATTTAGCAAGCAACAATTTATTTTCTTTAAAAGCCCTTAATACCCAATTGATCATATCGTCAAAATCATAACGGCCTCTTTTTTGCATCAATTGCTGAAAGCGATTAAATTCATTTACAGCTGCTCTGAGCTTTTCCATTTTCTCCAATTCCTCATCAATCTTATTTTGTTTAAGATCTCCGGCCTTGAACTGTTTGTATGCTCTTTTGTAAATAAATTCCTCTCTGGTATTAATCTCTTGTAGGTATTGCGTAATACATTCCAAAATATACTCGGGGGTCCAGCCTTCACGCTTCATATTACTGAAGAGCTGTTTTAAATTATTTATTTCAAAATAAACATCCCCTCTGTATCTTTTTAATGGGTGATTTTTAGGAAATCCATCAATCAATAGTTTAAATAATTCTATGCTCTCTAGTTCGGAAATAGGATCTAAAGCCGTTTTCTCAAATAGGGATAAATTATCTTGAATAATGTCATTGCAAAATGCGTGAAATGTATACACATTTACTTTGTATGCATCTGGCCCAATAAAATTGAGTAAACGTTTGCGCATGGCAATAACCCCCGCATCTGTATAGGTAAGGCATAAAATATTTTCAGGCCTGGTATCGGGCTCTAATAGAATTTTGCCAATTCTTGCACTCAATATCTGGGTTTTACCAGTACCTGGCCCAGCAATTACCATTACTGGCCCCTCTAATGTATCTACCGCTTTTTTTTGTTCTGCGTTCAACGATTGGTAAATACGGTTAAAATGTTCCAATTGTTGCTCTTTACTACTCATGCAATAAAGATAACATGAACCTTATTAAAGAAAAACTGTTAAACAGTTAATACTTATTCTATGTCTCGAATCTACAGCATCAAAACAGTACAAAAAATCCCCATTTCTTTAGAAAACGCCTGGGATTTCTTTAGTAAGCCCGATAATTTAAAGGAAATCACTCCGAAAAACCTTGGATTTAACATCGTAAGCAAGCACCATGGTACTAAAATGTATGCTGGGCAAATTATCGAATATACTGTGCGACCAATTTTAGGAATACCGCTTTATTGGATGACTGAAATTACCCATGTAGCAGATCATCAGTTTTTTGTAGATGAACAACGGTTTGGCCCATATAGCCTTTGGCATCACCAACATCATTTTAAAGCCATCGAAGGCGGGGTAGAGATGACCGATATTGTACATTATAAATTACCGCTCTGGTTTTTAGGAGATATTGCCAATATCATCATG
>VIKJ01000093.1 GCA_008080615.1 Chitinophagaceae bacterium
TAACAATGCAGTAAACGCAAGAAATTCTATACAAAAATTGTTTTGGGTTTCCTTACTGATCATTTTGTTTATTGTAGCATTATTGGTGTATAATATTTTTAAAATGGTCAATTATGAAAAAGATATTTTAGAAGCTCGTGAGCAAGCCGAAAAATTAGCTCAAGTAAAAAGCCGCTTCTTAAGCAACATGAGCCACGAAATCAGGTCTCCTCTAACTTCTATCATGGGCTTTACAGAGTTAATAGACAAAATTGAAACTGATCCAGAAAAAAAGAATTTTTTACAAGCTATTAAAACATCTTCCGAGCATTTATTATCTACTGTAAATGATGTATTAGATTTTTCTAAATTAGATGCCGGAAAACTAAAATTAGAATTAAAGCCATTCTTATTAAGTAAAGCAATCAAGGAAGTTTCATTTGCTTTGTCTACCACAAGCGCAGCAAAAAAACATATTGACATTCATACCAAAATAGAATTAGATGAAAATATGGTAGTGAATGGGGATTTATTTAGGTTAAAGCAAATTTTATATAACCTATTGAGTAATGCGGTAAAGTTTACAGATCATGGGTCTGTAACTGTTAAAGCCAGTTTAGATAAAACGGTAAATGATATTGCTACTATTAAAATAATGGTTCAAGATACGGGTATAGGAATTCCTGCCGATCATTTAGATACCATTTTCGAAGAGTTTACTCAAGTAGCTACAAGCAGTAGTAGTAAGGAAAATAGAAGGGCAATCAAAGGAACCGGATTGGGATTGTCTATTTGCAAAATGCTTGTAGAATTGCAAGGGGGTACCATTGGTGTAGAATCTTTGCTGAATCAGGGATCAACCTTTAGTTTTACAATTCCATATCAAATTGACCATGCGGAGCAAGCTCCAGAACAAACAACAACTATTTTGAATACCCATTCTCTTAAAGGAAAATATGCCTTGGTTATTGAGGACAATGACGTTAACATCATGTTGCTCACCATGCTGTTAAAAAAACTAGAACTACACTTTGATATTGCAAAGGATGGGGCAGAAGGGTTGGCTAAATTTGAAACCAATCAATATGATATTGTATTAACCGATATCAATGTTCCTAAACTAACGGGAGATCAATTAGCAACAGCCGTTCGTAAAATGGCTGATCCAAATAAATCAGCTGTTCCAATTATCGCATTAACGGCTACCATTATGCGCGATGATATTGAAGCTTATTTACATGCTGGTATTAATGATATTTTGGTAAAGCCTTTTAAACAGGCAGAACTTAAGAGTATGATTGAAAAGTACATCTTCACCAATTAATGCCCTCTATATACGTATTGAACTGTTTCTGGTGTTTGTTGAAGATCATCCAATACTTTTTTAGAATAATGCCTGATGGTTAATAAGCTTAACTGTTTTTCAATCTGTACATCAAATAAACTACTAGCTTCTTGAGCAAGCAAGTCAATTTTTTCGGCATGATTATCTAAGCAAAGTTGTAGGTTAACCGCACCAGTTTGAATTAAATTGACTTTTATTTTTAATTTCCCAAACAACTGATACAGTTTACTCATTGGCTCTTCTCCAATAAATGAAAAATCGGTTGTTTTTAAATGAATCAACACCTGATCTTGTTTAATTACAATGATAGGGGGTAGGTCTTTTTCACTTTTCTGATGAATAATAGTGCCTGGTAGTGAGGGGTTCAAAAAGCTTTTTACCAATAGTGGAATGTTTTTATTCTGTAAAGGTTTGATTGTTTTTGGATGAATTACTTGTGCTCCGTAAAAAGCCATTTCAATTACTTCGGTAAAATTTAGCTCATGAATGAGTTCTGCTTCTGGAAATAGTTTTGGATCTGCATTCATTACACCATCCACATCCTTCCAAATAGTTACACTTTGGGCATCTAAAATATTGGCAAAAACAGCTGCGGTATAATCACTGCCTTCTCTCCCAAGTGTAGTGCTTTCATTATCGTATGTTGCTCCAATAAAACCCTGGGTAATAGTAATATGGCAATCAGTGTTTTGTATGGCTTCTTTGATCTTTACACTGCTATATTCCCAATCAATAGCAGCATCTCTAAAATTATTATCTGTTCTAATCAAGTCTCGTACATCTATCCAATTATTTTGAATGCCTTCTTGCTTAAGAAAATAGCTGATAATGCAAGTGCTAAATAGTTCCCCGGCGCATACAATCTGATCGTAATAATAGTCGTAAGTTCTAACGGGTTTGTCGTGTAATAGCCATTCTACTTCGGTAAAGAAATCATTTAATTGACTATAACATGGGTTATATTCTTTAATCAATAAATATTTTGCAATAGTTAAATGTTGTTGCTTCGAAATCTCAAATAATTGTAGCGCATCCTCTTTTCTTCCAGCAAAAAATGCGTCGGCTACTTTCTCTAAACCATTGGTTGTTTTACCCATTGCCGATACAATAATCACCAAAGGCTCATTTTTGTACCCCTCTACAATAGTTTTAAGGTTATGAATTCTTTCTACATTGTTAACGCTAGCTCCGCCAAATTTAAATAGCTTCATATTGGTAATACTCTAAATGTTGATCAATATTAAGCTACAAATATACAACCAACTTACTGCCTAAAAATGATGGCGTTTAACACTAGCTTACTATCTTTATAGAAATCATTATGCCATTATGAATGTTAATAGAGCGGTCCTCACTTTAGATGAGTTTACCTTACAACAACTTAGGCAGTTTCCTACTGCTACAGGAGAATTGAGCCGATTATTAAGAGATTTAGCATTGGCAGCCAAAAGGGTTAATGTAGAAGTAAATAAAGCTGGCCTGGTAGACATTTTAGGAGACGACGGTAGTGTGAATGTTCAGGGTGAAGAAGTGAAGAAATTAGACGTTTTTGCCAACAATCAGTTTGTTGGAGTGCTAAAGCATGGAATAAGCTGTGCTGGTATTGGCAGTGAAGAACTGGATGATTTTGTGGTATTTGATGATGAAATAAGTAATAACAGTAAATATGTGGTTCATTTTGATCCTTTAGATGGTAGTGGAAATATTGACGTGAATGTATCTATTGGAACCATTTTTGGGGTATACAGAAGGGTAAGTGAAATTGGTAAGCCCTGTACAAAGGAAGATTTTTTACAGCCAGGTAAAAATCAGGTTGCGGCGGGATATGTTATTTATGGTTCAAGCACCATGTTTGTATATGCTACCAGAAGAGGCGTAAACGGATTTACACTTGATCCTTCCATTGGAGAATTTACCCTTAGTTTCCCCAATATTATATGCCCTCCAACAGGTAAATTTTATTCGGTGAATCATGGAAATTTTTTCCAGTATAATGAAGGGGTAAGAAAATACATAGATGGATGTCAACGCAAAACGGAGGCAACAGGTGGGCCATATACCCAACGCTATATAGGCAGTATGGTAGCTGATGTACATAGAAATTTAATGAAAGGGGGTATTTTCATGTACCCAGGTACTACCGATAAACCTACTGGGAAATTGAGGCTATTATACGAGGCCAATCCTTTTGCTTTTATTTTGGAAGTTGCAGGAGGGGTTGCTACTGATGGAACACAGCGTATCTTAGATATAGAACCAACGTCATTGCATCAACGTACTCCTTTGTTTATTGGCAGTAAAATGATGATGGAAGAATTAGAAAGTATAACTAGCGTAAATAAATAATCATGACAAAATTTGGATTTATCTTCTTGTTTTTATTATCTATTTCTTTTACAGGTATTGCTCAGCAAAAATTAAATGCTAAAGGAATGAGCTACGTATTAGGCATAAAGCCTAATAACCTTATTTTTAATGATAGCATTTTTAGAGGGAGCAACGAGTTTAAGCATTTGTTTTTTAGAACTGGGAATACGCAATTAATACAACTCTATGATCGGCATCAATCAAATAAAATTGCTGGGCAAATAGCTGGTCTTGTAGGGGTGGTTAGTATGATAGCAGGAATCAACGAATTGTCTTCTAACAAAGGGCTGGGATGGGGCTTGATTGGGGGAGGGTTGGTAGCATCTGCTACTGGAGGTTATTTTAACCTTTGTTCACAAAAAAATTTATTGATGGCCGTAAATATATTTAATCAGCAATATAATCGAACTGCTATAGGAATTGGAGTGGGTAATCAATCTGCAGGATTAGTATATAAATTTTAATCGATGGGAAAAGTAATCATAAGCGTAAAAGACCTTCATAAAAAATACGGTGATTTTCATGCGGTGAAGGGGATTAGTTTCGACGTGATGGAAGGAGAGATATTTGGTTTGCAGGTAAATCTACAACTTTGGAAATCATTGAAACCCTTCGCGAAAAAACCAGTGGGCAAATAGTTGTAGATGGCTTAAACCTAAATGATTCGCCCAATGAGATTAAAAAAATTATAGGGGTTCAATTACAAACATCTGGATATTATCCTAGTTTAAATTTAATTGAACTCATTGAATTATTTGCAGGTTTATACAATGAAACGGTTGATCCACTTGTATTGCTAGATACTGTAAACCTGAGGGATAAAGCTAAATCTAAATACAAGGAAATGAGCGGGGGGCAAAAGCAACGCTTCTCTATTGCCACAACACTTATTAATAAACCTAAAATAATTTTTTTAGATGAACCTACAACAGGATTAGATCCTCAAGCTAGAAGGAATTTATGGGAATTGATTAAAGCAATACGAAACAAAGGAACTACTGTTATCATTACTACGCATTATATGGATGAAGCAGAAGTATTGTGTGATCGAGTGGCCATTATTGATCGTGGAAATATCATTGCCTTAAACTCTCCTGATAAATTAATTGACGAATTGGTTGAAACTGGCTTTGAAAGACCTAAAGAAGTTAAAAAGGCCAATTTAGAAGATGTATTTATTCAAATGACTGGTCACGATTTAAGAGCAGAAGACTAATATGAAAGATCCCAAATACCCCATTGGCAAATTTGAGCCACAGCCTTTTTCGGAGGAGCAAAAAAATAAATGGCTATTAGATATTCATTTTTTGCCTCAAGAATTAGAACGTGCTTTATTAAATTTAGATGAAGCCCAATTGCATACCCCCTATAGAGAAGGCGGTTGGACTGTTCATGAAGTAGTACATCATTTGGCGGATAGTCATATGAATGCGTATTGCCGATTTAAATTAGGGCTCACTGAAAATATACCAACAATTAAACCATATTTAGAAAATGAATGGACCTTACTGGATGATGTAAAACAACTGCCAGTGAATGTCTCCATTACTTTATTGCATGCTTTGCATCAACGTTGGCATGTTGCCATTAAAAATTTATCAGCTGAACAATGGCAAAGAGAAGTGCACCATCCGGAATCTAAACGCGACATGAGTTTATGGTTTTTATTGGGCTTATATGCTTGGCATGGTAAACATCATGTTGCCCATATTACACATTTAAGAGAACAAAAAAATTGGCTATGAATCAATCCAAAAAGTGGAAGCTAATAGAGTCGGAACAGTTGGTTAAAGACAAATGGGCCGACGTACGAAAAAATGTATACCAAAAGGGAGATGGTTCATTAATAGAGCCCTTTTATATTTACGGGTTTCCCGATTATGCAACTGCATTGGCCATCACCAGAGATGGTAAAGTAATTGTTGAAAGAGTTTATAGACCTGGGCTAGATGTAGTAGCATTAGAACTTCCTGGTGGTTGCGTAGATGCTTCGGATAAAAGTTTAGAAGATGCTATGAGTAGAGAACTATTGGAAGAAACTGGTTATCGTTTTGATCATGTAGAATATTTAGGAAGTATCTCTCCAAATCCTACTACCAATACCAATGTAATGCGCATGTTTTTAGCAACTGGTGGATTGTACGACGCTTCTGCCGTTTTGGATGCAGATGAAGATATTGAAGTACAATTGTTTGAATGGGATGATTTTATTGAAGCATTTAAAAATCAGCAATTTGTTCAATCTATGCAAACCAGTACTATTTTGTATGCGTTGATGAAATTAAATAAACTGGTTATTTTTTAAACAATGACTATGGTAAAAAGTTGGGAGGTATTGTCGTCTGATGTAGTGTATCAAAAAAAATGGTTACAAGTTAAAGAGGAGCGCTGCAAACTTCCAGATGGCAGAATATTGTATCCTTATATAATTGTAAACGTACCAAGTTTTTGCAATGTTTTTATTGTAACGGAGCAGGAAGAAATTGTTTTGGTAAAGCAGTATAGGCATGCAGCTGGTATTATTTCATTAGAAATACCAGGCGGAATGATTGATGACGGAGAGGACCCAATTACAGCAGTGATTCGCGAAATGCGCGAAGAAACTGGCTATTCATCCGAAGAGATTTCATTGTTGTTTACAATCAATCCAAATCCACCTTTAGAAAATAATCGTGCATGGTTTTACTTGGTTAAAAATGCTAAGAAAACACTACCTACATCACTTGATGCTTTTGAAGATATCGAGTTGGTGCTCATGCCCAAAACTGAATTTATTCAGAAATTGCTGAATCATGAATTTACGCATGGAACTCAAATAGGGGCAATGTATGCTGCTGCCATTCAGTTGGGTTGGCTAGTGGCCCAATAAACCCGTATTTACCTCGGCAATTAAAAATACACTACCACAAACCAGAATTAAATCATCTATTTCGGCATGGTTCATGGCATCTTTAATCGCTTCATTTACTTCTGCATAGCTATTTCCTTTTAAGCCAAAACTTTTTGCAGATTCCATTAAGGTAATTTCATCTAATGCCCTAGGTATGGCAGCTTTGGTAAAATAATAACTTGCATAATTGGGCAATAATTCTAGAACGGCTTGGATATCTTTATCCTTTACCATACCTATCACTATATGTAAATGCTTGTAATTGCTCAGTTCTAATTGTTCTTTTATTTCCTTAATACCATCTACATTATGCCCCACATCTAATATTAACCTTGGTGTTTTGTGCACCAACTCCCATCTTCCATGTAAACCGGTGAGTTTTTTTACTTGCTGTAATGCTGTATGAATGTTAGCGTTGGAAAGATTCCAGCCCAACGTATTTAATGTAGAACAGGCTTCTAAAACGGTTAATAAATTTTTAGTTTGATAATAACCAGGTAAGTCTAATGTATACGATTCGTATTGGTTTTTATCTTTTACAACAACCGTTACTTGAAGTTGATTGCCTTCGAAAAGCCAATCACTGATATATCTTTTTTCTTGTGCATAGCTAATGGGCGACTTAGCAGCTGCAGCTTCAAATACGGGCTTGGTAACATCAATTACTTCACCTATCACTACAGGAATATTCGGCTTGATGATGCCTGCTTTTTCTCCTGCAATCGCTTCAAGTGTATTGCCCAATAAGTTCATATGATCCCAGCCAATATTCGTAATAATACTAAGCTCGGGATTGATAATATTGGTACTGTCTAATCTTCCACCCAAACCAACTTCAATTACTGCAATGTCTACTTCCTGTTGAGCAAAATATTCGAAGGCCATGGCCACCGTAATTTCAAAAAAAGAGGGTTCTAATTTTTCAATTTGCGGTTGAATTTTTTTGGTGAATTCAATTACAAATTCTTCACTACACATTTGCCCATTTACTTTTATCCGCTCTCTAAAATCGTGTAAATGAGGAGAAGTATACAAGCCAGTTTTATAACCTGCATTTTGTAAAATAGCCGCCAACATATGACTGGTAGAACCTTTGCCATTGGTTCCTGCAATATGAATAGATTTGAATTTTTGCTGTGGATTACCCAATGCATCACAAAGTGCAATAGTATTGTGAAGGTCTTTTTTATATGCAGCAGCACCAAGCCTGCTAAATAGCGGAAGCTTATGAAATAAATAGTCTACTGTTTGTTGGTAATTCATGGCAGTACAAAGATGCAATAAATTAACTACGCAATTTAAAATTGAAGATGAGCGTACCAGTTTGTTCATCTGTATTACCACTGCTTATTTTAAGTGTTTTGGCTTTCCTTAAAGCAATGCCTCGGATAGTTACGTTAGTAGTAGTAGTACCCTTGGGGTTAATAGAAGCAGAAAGCACATTCCCCAATTGATCTACTGTAATATCTACAGCCACTTTTGCATTTTCATTAAAATCATCTTCAAAAGAGGGTAGTCTTGTAATTCTTCTTCCATCTAATCCATTCCGGATAGCCACTCCGCCCATACCTCCATTTCCACTAGAAGCATTCCCTGTATAACTATCAGAATTAGGATTGCCATTTGGATTGCCCTGATCTCCCTTTCCTCCTGCAATGCCTTGGTTGCGAACGCCATTGTAAGAATCGGCATTATTGCCTCCTGGTCCTTTACTATTACTTGCTTTAAATATTGCTTTTGGTGTAGGAGTAGGTATTGGTTTTGTAGTAACAATTGGTTTATTAGTAGGGGCTATTGCTTTTTTATTATTCACAGCAATATCTTCCTCAGATGAGTTTTCAATTGGTTGAATGGGCTCGGTATGTTGATTTTTTATTGGTGCAGATTGAGAAGCAGCTTTTTCAGCGGATGCACCAGGCGCTTGGGGAGGAATATCGCCATATCCTGTTTCGCTGTTTCCTAAATTTACTTCTATGCCTTCGCCCGTAATTGGTTCAGGAGGAATGGGCTTTTCGTATTGAACATAAAAGAAAATCAAGAACAGTACTATAGTGATAACACTAGTAATAGTGAGGGCCTTGATGTTTTTTTCTTTTTCAAAAGACAATTCCATAATATACTTCTATCGTAAAAATAAGCCAATTGTTGGCTGAATGCTCGAAAAAAACGTTAATTTATAAGTGCTTTTTCAAAGCATACACTATTGGCTACACCTTGATAAGGTCCATAGTTTTCAATGATGGTGTACTTATTTTTTTTATAGAGTTCAATGGCTTCTAATTGTTTGTTGCCTGTTTCTAAAATGCATTTAGGAAAACCTAGTTCTTTGGTCCATGCTTCTAGTTCTCTAAGCATCAATGAAGCAATGCCTTTTCCTCTATGTGAGGGCTCTACCCACATTCTTTTAACTTCCATACTGTTTTCATCATAAGCCCTTATAGCCCCGCAGCCAACTGCTAGGTCTCCATCATAAGCCACAATTGCCTCTTTAATTTTATCCGTTTTATTGAACTGAGAATAAAACGCATGTTCATCTCCATCTCTGATTGCAAGATCTTTGTCTAATTCTTTTACCAAATTTTGAAAATGGGTATTGTTGGAATTGGTTCTAATGATAGTAATCATGATAGGTTGGAGATAGTTGAATTATTGTTTATCTAATTTTTTAAGAATGGGTTCATGAATTTTTTATGATTGAACATTCATGAAATTTAGTGTATTCCAGATCTGCTGGTGCTAAAAGCAAAAGCGAGAATTCAATAATTTCATTATTGTTAAATATAATTTTCAATTTCGTGCCATTATCACGGTATCGATTGTTAGAAAATATTTGTACAATGTCATTTTTATTATAAGGTTTAGGGTTATCTAAATCTCCAAAATAAAAAATCGGGTTGGCTTTAGAAATAATCAATATCTTATTTTTTGAATATTTATAATGGTTATACAATGTTAGTATAGGAAATCCAATGATAGTGGTTGGGGCCTGTAATATAAATAAACCTAATATTCCACCTATAAACATATAAAAGTAAGAAAATAGTTTAAATCTGTTATTGTAAGAAAATGTATAAACAAAGTCCTGTGTTCTGAAATTAAAAATAATCTTGCTAAGACTATTATTCGTTTTTTTAAACCCAGTTGTGTCTACATTGTTTTTTTCAAAATATGCTTTTACGTATTCATGAATTGATTCTAGCTGCTCAAAACTTTTAGTGAAAAGTGTTCCATTATCTTCTAAGTAATAAATCACATATTTTCCATTATAGTATAAAGAAATTTTAAAGTAATCATTGTTTTTGCCTTCAATAGTAATAGATGGATTGGTTAGGCTTACTGCAAAATGTTCTCTTTGCTTATTCCAAGGGTATGCCTCTATTAGGGTAATTACTTCCTCATAACTACGCTCTTTAACTTCTACGAATTCGCCAGGTTCAAAATTATCGTATTGGATTTTAGAAATTAATGTTTGCATTACAATTCAATCTGTAGGCCTAATAAATTGATCAACTTTTATTGATTTCAAATTACTAAAAAATTATATCGTACCCAAACCTTAGCAGGGTAGCAGTAACAATAAGTAAGAAAAAAATGCGTATGAATTGATTGCCTTTATAAATAGCCAATTTTGCCCCCAATATTCCGCCAATGCCATTGCTTACTGCCATTGGGATAGCAACCGACCAAAGTATGGAGCCCTTGAGCATGAATAAACTAATGGATCCTAAATTGGTAGATAGGTTAATCAATTTAGCATGAGTGCCCGCTTTTAAAAAATCGTATCCTAAAATGCCAATAAATGCCATTACTAAAAAACTGCCTGCGCCAGGCCCAATGAATCCATCATAAAAACCAATCACTAAACTTATCAATATGGAATACAAGAATTGGTGCTTTGGATGTATAACCTTATGGGTATGTTGACCAAAACTTTTTTGTGAATAAGTGTACAATGCAACACCAATCAACACTACAAAAATGATGGGCTTCATAAATCGATTGCTTACCTGCGATAATAATTCAGATCCTGCAAAAGCAGCAATAAATGCGGTTAATCCCATCAGGGATACCTGTTTCCAATTTACTTGTACTTTTTTAAGATACTGTCTTGCTGCAAATGCTGTTCCTGTAAATGCAGGAATTTTTAATGAACCAATTACAGTAGCTACAGGAAACTGTGGTAAAAGTATCAGCCCTGCTGGTGTTTGAATGAGCCCGCCTCCTCCAACAATGGCATCTACAAAGCCCGCTAAAAATGCAAAACAGCAAAGCAATATAATTACCGTACTATCCATTATTTAGATTTCAAATTAGCAATGGTTAATCCTGCTATAACAATCAAGCTACTGAAGATATGCGCAGAAGACATTTTTTCTCCCAAAATAAGTACTGCTTCAAAAATGCTGAACACTGGAATAAGATTGCCAAATAATACAGTTCTACTAGCACCTAATTTTTGAATAGATAAGTTCCAACAAAGGAAAGCTGTAACAGAAGTTCCAGCGCCTAAATAAATAATGGATCCTATTAAAGTTGGCGTAAAATGGGTAGGAGTGTCTATTAATAATTCTTTTAAATAAAAGGGGAACAATAAAACGGAACCTATAAAAAAAATCACCATTAAAAAATTCATGGCACTAATACCTGCAGGTTTTTTTCTTACCAAAATATTGTAAATGGCAAATGCAAATGCTCCTTCAAGTATCCATAAATCTCCTTGTGAAAAATGAAATGCAGCCAGTTTACTCCATTCGCCATTTGAAATTAATAAGAGTATACCTGCTATACAAATAAGCATACCGATTAATCGAAATTTAGTGAGTTGCTCTTTTAAAAAAAGCACAGCCATGATGGTGGCAAAAATGGGAGAGGAAGTAGTGCCTATTAAGGCCATATTAATGGCCGAAGTAGTTCTGCCTGCTATGTAAACAAATGTGTTGAATAATGCGATACCTGTTAGTGCAACCCAAAACAAGTATTGAATATTAGCACTTACTAGCTTTTTCTCTTGTTGAAATTTTTTAAATGCAAAAGGAGCGATGATGAGGGTAGCGGTAAACCATCTATAAAATGCCAAGCTCACTGGGCCAATATCATGACTTACTGCCCTTGAAATAATAAAATTACCCGACCATAGCAGGGTTGCTGCTATGGCTAAAACAATGCCTTGTATGGTATGGTTATTTCGCAGCGCCTGCATAGCTGCTGTTGTAATCGCCTTTAATTCTTTCCATCGGAGGGTTGAAATAGCCAAATTTCAAATCGGGGAATTCTTCTCTGATCAATTCCATCATTTGTTTTACCCCTAGCATTTCGCCCGTTTCATGCATACCAATTTTACCCATATACCAATCAGGGTCAATGTTGAAATTTCTCCATTGGATCATTTTTAACCCTGTTTCTCTAATGAGTATGCGCAATGCTTCATACTCGGCTTCACTGTCTGTAATACCTGGGAACACAAAGTAATTGATACTACTCCATCCGCCATGTTGGTTCATTACTTTCAAACTCTCAATGATATCTTCAAACTGATAATTATTGGGGCGATAATAAGCTTCGTAAATATGTTTTTGTGCAGAATTGGTACTTACCCGAATACTGTTTAAACCTGCATCGCATAAAATTTTAACCGCATCTGGTTTAGAGCCATTCGTATTAATATTGATACTACCTCTATCGGTATGTTTTCTAATTTCTAAAATCGCCTCTTTGATGGTTTCCCACATCAATAATGGTTCCCCCTCGCATCCTTGGCCAAAACTTACAATGGGAAAAGGGGCTTTCATTAAATGTGGTACTGTAAACTCTACAATTTCTTCTGCAGTAGGTTTAAATGTTAATCGGTCTTGGGTTGATACGATGGTTTCATCTGCTGGTTGAAAAGAAATACAACCAATACAGTTAGCATTACAAGCAGGAGATGAAGGAATTGGGCATTCCCATCTGCCTAATGCAAAATTTCTTGCTGCAGGGCAATGATAAGTCATGCAGCAATTATCCATTAAGTGTTTCACCAAACGATTATCAGGGTATGCTTTTAATAATTGTGTAGTACCACTTTCAATATCATCTTCATTGTATCCTACAGCTTCTTGGCGAATATCTTTTTCAATTCTTACTGCGGGCACATAATTTTTATCATTTTGCCAACCCACTGCTGTATAACAAAACAATGGAAGGGTAGGTGCACCCTGCATGGTTTCATAAGCAGCTAAAAATAAGCCAGTATGTGCAGGAGGAATAAATGCGGCAACAGCCCATCCTTTTTCGCAAAGGCGCATTTCTCCTGTAAGGGTATCAATGCCTATTCCTCTACGCCCAGGTAGTTCATATAAATTTCCGCCTTCGGGCAGTTCTATCCATTGATCTTCTGGTACTTCAAATGCATCCCATCCAGCACGTCCTACTGCATAAAGGGTTTCGTCTTCATAAATATTTCCTTCGCCATCGGAGTAAAGTAGATAGGGAGATAATGCCATAATTATTGGTTGTTTTTTACCTGCTCTGCAACAAAAGCATTGAATTCTTTTTCTGTTTGAATGCTTACTTCTGCATCCACCATTTTTTGTATGAGCTGATTATTTTTAAAATCAACAGTTAGTAATCCATCCTTTAAAATGATATTGCTTACTTCATTCCAAGAATACCTTTTTTTAGGGAAACTATTGATGACTATTTCTTCATCGTCAAAGGCAATTTCTTCAGGAAATTTTACTTGTTTTTCTAATACCGCGGCTATAAGATAAATGAAAGATATCCAAATGCCATCTTTTTGTAAATACCATCCAATAGCAGCAAACAATAATGCCAATCTATAAGAAGGGGCAACATTTCGCTTAGTTTGTAAATAGCAAAATATCCACCAACCTAAAATCAATAATGAAATAAAAAGAGGAAGTAAGTTATAAGTAGGCTTTGTAATAGTAGTTCCAATAAAGGCTACCACTGAAAGGAATAACATGAGTTGGCTAATGCCATCAATTCTGATGTTGTTCTTTTTCTTTAATACAATAATGTAGTCGTAGGTTTTTGTTCTCATGATACCATTATATTGCAAAGACGCCATAAAATTCTTGCACCCACATTGCTGTCCCAATCTGTTTGGCCAACCCCAATTTCTACCAGATCAAAACCTATTAACTCTCTGCCGCTTTCTTTTATTTTTCTAATCAAATAAATCATTTCTTCACTTTCAAAACCTCCTGCAACAGGGGTACCTGTATTGGGGCAATACTTTCTATCTAACCCATCAATATCAAAACTAACATACACTTTTTGCGGAAGGTTGATAATAATTTCATCAGCAATATGCTTCCAAGTTTGCCCTTCGAATAATCTTTCCTTTATAAGCTTATCAAAATAAGTGATTACCCTAAAATTACTACTACAGATGTAGTTCCACTCTTCTTCACAATAATCTCTTACCCCAACCTGTACTAATTTTGTTAGCTCAGGAATCTCATTTAAGGCATTGTACATGATAGATGCATGAGAATAAGTAAAGTTTTCGTACTTAGCCCTTAAATCGCAATGTGCATCAATTTGTAATACCCCAAAACTGCCATGTTTTTCGGCCAATGCTTTCATTAACCCTAATGAAGTGCTATGATCACCTCCTAAAACCCCTACCAGTTTTTGTTTATTCAACAACTCTTTACTTTGTTCGTGAACCCATTTATTCATGAATGCGCTGCCTTCATTAATTTCTTTAAGGCTTTTGCACATGAATTTATTTTGCTCTAATTCCGCACCTTGCGATATGTAATCAATATATAATTCTGCTTCTTTTCTTAAATAATCGCTCTTGAATAAAAGCTTCTTATCTATTTCCTTCATGAAAAAACCCTGTTTCCATCCAGTCACCCCATCCACATCTAAAATATCTACTTGTAAACTAGACTTAAAAATGTGATCGGCTGCTCTGGAAGTACCTGCACCATAGCTTACTGTAACTTCCCAGGGTACGGGAAGAATCACCAGTTTGGCATCTTCCTCGGTAAAGGGAAGTCCGAAAATATTGTTGTTGGGATTAGAAACAGCATTCGGGTTAAATTATTTATGCCTAAAAGTTAAAAATTCTGCAGCATAGCCATAAGTGGTTAAAGAAATAGGGTTTATCGGCTGTTTAAATTAACTTCGCACAGTAAAATTTACATATGAAAACCACCCATATCATTATTCTTGTATTAATTGCGGCCTCTATTGCTATTTTGGTTCAGTATTCAGGAGATTTAACCACTTATGAAACCATTGCTTCTGCCAGAGAAAAAGAAGGAAAATTTGTAAACCTGATTGCTAAAATAGATAAGGCACAACCTGTTGAATATGACGCTGTAAAAAATCCCAACTATTTAACTTTTACTGCGCTGGATACTTTAGGAAACACCATTAAAGTGGTTTACCACGACGCAAAACCCACTGATATGGAAAAAAGCGAACGAATTGTATTAAAGGGTTCGGTTAAAGATGGTTATTTTGATTGCAAAAGTATTTTGCTAAAATGCCCTTCTAAGTATAAAGACAATCCTAACGCAAAACAGGATTTACAAACATCTAATTAATTAGCTTTTCATAAACGAACTTATTTTCATGAATTATATTGGTGAACATTTATTGCCCGGACAGATAGGTCATTTTTTTGCAGTACTAAGTTTGGTTGCCTCTTTTTTGGCAACCTTTGCCTTTTTTAA
This sequence comes from Chitinophagaceae bacterium, assembly GCA_008080615.1. Classification (GTDB taxonomy): domain Bacteria; phylum Bacteroidota; class Bacteroidia; order Chitinophagales; family Chitinophagaceae; genus Sediminibacterium. The sequence continues at coordinate 15,275 of VIKJ01000093.1, forward strand.
AGCTAGTAAGCTAGCTAGTCCATTAGAACAGCAACCTTGGACAAAATTGGCCCGTTATGCATTTGGTTTTGTAACCGTTAGTATGTTGGCCTTGTTTGGAGTGCTGTACTATATTATTTCTAATCACTTGTTTGAGTACAAATATGCATATATGCATAGTGATAGAAGTTTACAGATTGAGTACTTGCTTAGTTGTTTTTGGGAAGGCCAAGAAGGCAGTTTCATGTTATGGAGTTTCTGGAATTGTTTTTTAGGATGGATTGTTATTTGGAAAGCAGGTAAATGGGAGAATGGAGTAATGACAGTAATTAGTTTTACTCAATTTGCTTTAGCCACCATGCTATTGGGTATTTTTTTCTTTGATGTTAAAGTAGGAAGTAGCCCATTTGTTTTATTGCGCAACGAAATGGATGCGCCCATTTTTAGCAAGCCAGAATATTTGTCATTTATTAAAGATGGTACAGGATTAAATACGCTACTACAGAATTATTGGATGGTGATACATCCGCCCGTTTTGTTCTTGGGATTTGCTTCAACAGTTGTTCCATTTGCTTTTGCCTTTGCAGGATTAATGAGCAAAGATCATGAATGGACCAAGCCTGCTTTGCCTTGGGCTTCTTTTTCTGCAGCAATTTTGGGTGTAGGTATAATGATGGGTGCTGCTTGGGCTTATGAAAGCTTATCATTTGGTGGATACTGGGCTTGGGACCCTGTAGAAAATGCGTCCCTGGTTCCTTGGTTAACCCTTGTGGCTGGTTTGCATACCAATTTAATATTTAGGAATAGTGGTTATTCATTGCGACCAACTTATTTCTTTTATATCATCAGTTTCATTTTGGTTTTGTATTCTACCTTCCTTACAAGAAGTGGCATATTAGGAGATACATCGGTGCATGCATTTACCGATTTGGGAATGAACACCCAATTATTATTATTTGTGTTGGTTTTCTTTTTACCATCAATGGCGTTTTATTTTATTCGCTATAAATCTATTCCTTCTATTGTAAAAGAAGAAAATACCAATAGTAGAGAATTCTGGATGTTTATAGGGTCATTGATTCTGTTTTTATCTGGTGCTGTAATTATTGCAAAAACATCTACACCAGTTTGGAATAAATTATTTGGAACCAATATAGCTCCTCCAGAAGATCCAGAATTTGCTTACAACCAAATTCAAGTTTTTGTAGCAATGCTTATTGGAGCACTTACCGCAATTACCCAATATTTAAAATACAAAGACACTTCAAGATCATTTATTGTAAAAAAACTGGCTATACCAACCATTGTTGCTATCGTAATTGCTTTGAGCATTAGCATTTTTGGAAACATTAATTATGATAAAAAAGGAATTGGATTTTTAGGTGCCATTCATGTGGCTATATTCTGTGCTGTTTATGCTATCGTAGCCAATTCGGCTTATTTATGGCTAGGGTTAAAAGGCAAGATTAAAGCTGCAGGAGCATCTGTTGCGCATATTGGTTTTGGCATGGTATTATTGGGTATTTTAATTTCATCTAGTAAAAAAACGGTGTTGAGTTGGAATACTACTGGTGTATCTCCATTAAGTGTGCAACAAAACGATAAGAACAGTGCAGCAGGAGAC
>VIKJ01000094.1 GCA_008080615.1 Chitinophagaceae bacterium
CGTAATGATGCCTTTAGCAGGGTCGGCAATCGTGATGTTGTTGTATTGATTATTATTGAATAAAAAACCGAAAAACGTTTTTTTTTGAGGGGGTAAAACAATAAAATGGTTCTGACCCCAATGTAGAATTGCTGGCTTGGGAGAATCAACCATTAGTTTATCGAAACTCAACTTTAAAGCAGTTGTTTGAAAACCAATTTTTTCTGCAGCATCGCTAATACCTAATAAGTTTACACCCTCTTTGCCAATCTCCGTTAACTCCCTCAACTTCTCTAATCCGAAAATCCTACCATAATACCTACTTACCATATATAAACAGGTTGGTCCACAGTCCATCTGGTTTTGTTGGCGGGAAAAAGTGAAATTATTCATGAAGTTTTAAAGCATTATCTTTTACATACTTCTCAACTTCAGAAATTGAAGGAGATATTTTTATAATTACACCGTTCTTATCTAGGAGTAATGTGAATGGAATAGAAGCAATTCCATATTTTTTTGCTTGCAAAGATTCAAAGCCTCCAAGGCTTAAATAGTTTTTCCATGGTAACGCATATTTTTGAAGGGAATTCTTCCAACTGTTAAATTTCGAATCTAAAGAGATGGAAACTATATTAAATGAATCTTTAGAATGTAAAGAAAATAGTCTTTTAAGCTCGGGAAAAGTAGCAATACACGGCATACACCAAGATGCCCAAAAATCAATCAATGTAATTTTACCTTCCTCCAACTTAATCTTTTCTCTTACATTTTTAGGGTTATTTAAAATTACTTTTTCAAATTTTTTACCTATGAGATCAGCTTGATTAAAATCGAAAAGTAAATAATGTAAATATTTACCTTCTTCTGAGTTTTGCAATTTCGAGGAAAAAGAATAAAATATTTTTTTAGAAATTTGTTTGGTAGTTTTAGTGAGATTAAAATAAGATTTTACAAAATTAAAAACATAATAGCTACTTGGGGTTTGATTAGCAATTGTAAAAATGTATTGCGCAAGTGAACTATCTATAAAATTTATCTTTTCTGAAAAAAAAGAAGTGCCACTCAAGTTCTTTAAACTTTAATTCGTTAATAAACTATCTTGAAATTGTTCTCTTATAAAAAAAAATGAATCAACAACTACACTATACTTTTTCTCTAGCGCATTTTGAATAGAGCTATACACTTCAGATTGGTATATTTTACTAGCATCGCCAACAATCATAATTTTTCCTGTATCCATAATAAATGGGAAAAAAGATTTATCAGACTCAAATGATAAATTATAATATTTATAATCTTCAAAATTGCCATTGAAATTAACTAGCCCATTTACAAAATACCCCGAATCATAAACATTTGTCTTTACTCTCGGGTCATTTGTGGCCCAAGTATCTTTTAAGAAAATTTTTTTTCCTTCAGCATTTTTCATTTTAACTGAAATAGAATAACTATTTTGACCATTAGCAAAAAAACTAATTAGCATAAAGAATAGTGCTAGTTTCATAAAACTGAAATATTAAACAGAAGAAAAAATAAACGAGTTATTTTCATTGTTCTAAAATTTCATTTCTAAAAGCATCTTTAAAAAGAGGACTAGACATTCTATCATTTAATACTCTTGTGCCTTTAGCTGAAATAAGAATATAACGCGGTATTGTAGTTATATTGAAATATTTAGTAATTAACAACTTTAAAGGTTTTGTGACTAAGTAATGTTCCCCAATAATTTTTTTCTCAAAAACAGCATTTTTCCAATCTTTTTTCTCTTCATCTATTGAAAGAGAAACTATGTTAAAACTATTATTTTGCTCTTTACGAATTTGTTTTATTATAGGCATTTGTTTTAAACATGGGGCACACCAACTGGCCCAAAAATCTAAAACAATAATTTTATTTTTATTTTGAGTAATATCTTTTAATGACAATAATTGTCCGTTTATATCTTCTAATTCCTTAGCCAAATAAATCATCTCATAATCAATTATTTTATTAAAAACTAGTGCTTGCTTGTTACTTATAATTTTATTGCTGTATTTTGTACGAATGTTAAGGTTTTTACACTCTTTTGAATAATCCGAAAAAAGCGAATCATGTATTTGATTGCCTTGATCTGGATAATCAACCAAAAGATAACTCATTATCAAATCTCTGAAAAGTCCAGAATAATTTTTTTTTGCATTAGAATACAATTCAACAATTTTATCATATGGTTTTTTTAAGTTATAATCAGTAGCTATATAAAAATTATAAACAGAATTAGCCATAACATATTCATCTGAAATTAAACCCATTAATGAATCATTAATTCTAAAACTTTTTGCAGAGTCTAAGTAATTTTCTGGTATAAATTTTTTTGGTGCAAATGCATATATTTCACAAATAGAAAGAATATAAAATGATTCTAGTTGTAATAGCGCATTTTTATAAAAAGAATCTGAAATTAGTTCCGTTTTCTTATACAAATTCAATAATTCCAATGCAGCTGACTTAGCACTATCGCACCTTTTTTTAAATACTAATGCATTTTCAATATCAATACCTTTAAATCGAATAGGATATTTCAACTTTGCAAAAATTTGATCAAAATAAATATAGTTTCCTTTGAACTTTGTTTGAACTTGCATTGTGTGAAGTGTAGGAAAGAATTTTCCTTTATTCAATTGTTCTTGTATATTCGGGATTTTAGAAAAAGAAAATTTTATACTATCATTATTCATTATATAAATCATATGACCTTTATATCCATCCGACAAGGTATAGAATCCATCAGAAGGCAAATTCATTTTTATATATTTAGTATTTTCATTTTTCGTTATAAAAAAGGTTTTATTAGTTGAATAATTAAGATGGCTTTTCATTCCAGATTTAATAAAATATAGTTCTTCGAAGTCCGATGGTTTATCTACAATAATATAAATACTAATATCTGCCGCATATAAACTATTACAAAAAAATAGAAAACAAAGAATTATATATTTCATTTTTCAAAAAATTAAAATTGCTATCTTATCAAAAGTGTAAAATTTAATAATAATAATTTTAGCTTTTAATAAGATAGCATAAAAAATTAAACAATACCACCTAGTGTACAAGAAACGCAACCTGCTGTAGTTGAACAATAGCTGTTAGCTGATGCTTGACAATTAGCTTGTGTTCCTGTGCAATATCCAATTGACTCTTGATGATAGCCATTAGCTGTTGTACAAGAAACACCGTATCTTGCTCCTCCAACTATTTCCCTTTGATCTTTTCTACTTAATACTGTTCCTAAATTTTGAAATTTTTGTATCATAAATAATAATTTTACTATTTTATTCTAAAATAGTGGTTAAAAAATTGTTACTGCAGCTTTAAGCATCAGCAGTTTTTTGGCTCGCTCAACCACTTGCTAATAAATAAGTAAAATGAACTTCATTTATTTGATTTGATCCTAACAAGCACCTGAGCCCGCACAATCCACAGTTAAACATTGATTACTTCCCCAACATATAGCGTCTGCTTTACATTGTGATTGATTCCCGTTAGTACCTGGAATATCAAGAGTAACAGTAGATCCATCTGTGTTTGTGAAAGTGCAAGTCCACGATTGAAGTTCGCTTATTCCACCAATCTTTTGTTTAATCTCTAATCTAGACAATACATCGCCAAGATTTTGATACTTTTTTTTCATTTTACATTTTTTAAAATAATAAATACCATGACATTTTTATCATGATTTACTTGCAATTTGTTTGGCCAAAACAAATTGCCTTTATCACAACTGGCCAGAATGTAATAAAGTAAGTTTAAAATATTTTTTGTAAGCTATTAATTGAATCTATTTGTTTTTCTAATTTCTCTAATTCACTTGGCCTATATGCATTATAAATAATAATTTTACCTTTATTTGCTATAAAATAAGAGGGAACACCATAAATTTTATCATTTTGATGTTTTACCAAATAATCCATATCAATAATATCATGAACAACTTTATTTGGAGGGATTATGTATAAATAAAAATGAGAACCCTCTAGTTTATACTTATATACTAAAGATTTCCATTTTTTTCTGTCCACATCATTTATACTTCCGTGAAAATTGTCACATATATATATGAAAGCAACATTTTTTATAGAAAGTCTTTTATTAACTTTGCTACTATAAGCAAATTCTTTAATACAAGGAATACATGTAGTAGCCCAATAATCAATATAAACAGTTTTATTAATGAATTGTGGTAACAACAATATATCATCAATTGTTTTATATTTACTTACTGAATCAACAAAATGAATATTTTTAATCTTATTAGATTTCTGACCTATTACAATATTTAAAAATAGAACAAGTATTAAAAGAGAAAATAAATGTTTCATGTAAATTAGTTTTTAAGAAAATAATTTATATCTCTTATACGATAATTTTTGGGCAACTCGTATCCATCTAAAAAAATAGTTGGTGTATATTGAATCTTCACTTTATCGCACCAGCTTTTCATTAAATCTATTTTTTGAGTTTGATTTTTTAATTCTTCACTGAGGGGGTACTTTTTTGCAAACTGATCATAATTCTTTTCTTTGGCTAAATACCAGTCATCTAAGGCATGTTCAGTTAACATATCGTTTCCTTTTTCAGCAATACCTAATAAGTGTGTTACTGGTTTTAATCCTGGATCTTTTTCATTATTGGTTGTAGTGAATATAATTTGTGCTTTTATTGTAGGGTTTTCTTTTACAATTTTCTCTAACTCAGGATGCGCTGTTGCGCAAGGCCCACAATAAGGATTACATACTTTTACAATCGTTTTGCTGGCCTTGGGATTACCGATAGTAATACCAAGGCCATCAGTGGGATATTCGAAAATTGATCGTTGTATTTCTAATAGCGAAGTGAATACTTCATCATTGTATTTTAACTGTAAGTAGTTTCTTTTTTCATATTTAGCTATTTGATTTCTTTTTAAAATGGGTTTTAATAAAAACCAACCTGCTATTGGCATTAATAATGCAACTAGTGCTGATGACCAATGATTGATTATTATTTGCTCTATTGCTGAATAAGAAATGGAATTATCAATAACAGTAAGAATCCCTTCCACTAATAATACCGATTGCACTCCCAAACACAATACGCACCATTGCTTAGCAATCTTCCATTGATAATAAATAGAGAAAACAATATAAGGCAATGCCAATAAAGAAAATAAGTTTAATAAGGGTAATACAGTATTGATTCCAGCAAATGCTGCAAATAATAAGGAGGAAGCAAAGTATATAAAGCCCACTTCGCTCCAAGTAAGTATACCCAATAATGAAGCAGCCTTGGTATTCCAGAGCATATTTGCTTTAACAATGGATTCCCCTTATCTATATCATACCACAACAATAATACAGAAGCAGTTAATCCTACTAATTTGGCAACTATATACAAAGTGGCAACTAAACCAACGGTTCCATTTATGAAAGGAATTAATACAGTAGCAAGAATTCCAAGTGGAATAAGTCCAATAGCTAGGTTATACAATATTGCTTTACGTTGTTTATTCTTATAATCAGGTTCTCCTGACTGATTATTTGATTCTGCTACAACAACTGTTTCGCTCCATTGTGCTAGAAATTTTTCTTTTGAAATCGTCTCCTTTTTCCCATGCTGATTAAGGATATATACAATATCATTTAAAATTTGATTAACTGCAAAAAACTGACCGTTTTTATAATTGGTAATAAAAGGAGTGGGAATTTCAGCCAGTTTATCGGCATTGGTTTGTAAAGCTACACAGTCTATATTCCATTTGTTTAATGAATCGGTAATAGATAAATAACTTGGATAGTCGGGATGTTCTTGTAAGGTTTGATCAATAGTAGCAATGCTCACATTTACTTTCAATGACTTTAGTAATGCATCTACTATTAAAACTTGGTTCTCGTACAAACTTTTAAACAACCCTTGAAACAACATGCATATAATTTATTAGTTAAACCTCGCTATTGTGTTTAAGCTTTCCAAATTTGTGAATGGGGCTTTTTGTACCCATCAACCAAAATATGGTTGTATTTAATTATAAAATTGTCTGGATGGGTACAAAAATCCCCCCCCCATTCACATTTAATTAACTTATGTTAATTAATTTATCATAATAATAAAGCTATTTTACGGTCAGTATAATTTAACCAATAGCGCGGTAATATGGTAGATGTTTCGGTGATGATGTGTGATGATCATGTACAAATAAGAGATTCAATTTTACAAACCTTAGAGCAAGAATTCAGTTTTAAAATTTGCGGTAGAGCTTCTAGTGGTAAAGAATGCATAGAGTTAATATCTAGTGGCATAAAACCAACTATTTTAATACTAGATATCAGCATGCCCAATGGGATGCATGGATACGATGTTGCTAAATTTCTTCAAAAAAACTATCCAGCTATTAAAATATTGGTGTTTTCTTCTTTTGATGATAGGGCGGCTATTAAAGCAATGATAAGGTTTGGTGCCAAGGGATTTGTATGCAAGGGCGGCCAAACAGATGAACTTAAACGGGCATTGCTTGAAGTTACAAATGGTGGCACTTATTTTCCAAAAGATTTCATCATTACTGCAAAAGAAATAAAAGAAATACAATCCAAACCCATTGAATGGGCTGAAAATATGACCCAAAAAGAATGGGACTTAGCCCATTTAATTACCAGCGACCTACCCCTTAAACAAGTAGCAGCTAAATTAGACATTTCGGAAAGCGTTGCAAGTAAGAGAAGAAAAAGTGTATTTAAGAAAACAGGAGCCAAAAGCTCAATAGGATTAATCGCTTTTTTAAAAAAAATAGGTATTATGTAATCATTTAGGGTTCCTATTCCCATAATATACTAAACGGCACTGCCCATAATTGCTCTCCAAACGGCACTACCTCTTTACCCCCATAAAGCACAATTCCTCCTTTAAAATCCTTACCAGTTAATTGTTTAAATACATTGATTCCATTAAAATCATCTTGATTTACCAATTCACTTTTTTTAACTTCAATGGCAATTAAAGACCCATCTGGTTGTTCTAATATAAAATCTACTTCTTTTCCATCGCTTGTTCTAAAATGGTATAGCTCGGCTTTTGCTCCTGTATTGCTTAATTGTTTTACCAATTCTGTAGCAACATAATTTTCCACTAAATGACCAAAAAGTGATGGCTTTAAGCTAGCCATTTGCGCTAAATCAGAGCCCAATAAATGGCTAATCATACAAGTATCTACTAGATATCCTTTAGGAGATTTTACCAACCTTTTGCCAATATTTCTATACCAAGGTTTAACATCAAAAGTTAGAAACATCATTTTTAAAATATTTCTATACGTTTTTCCTGTTATAGAATTTAATCCTACCTCTCTTGCTATATCTGAATCATTCATTAAGCCACCTGCTCTTGTTGCTAGTACAGTAAGCAAATGAGGCAATAACGAAATTTTATCTAATTCAGCTATCTGCCTTACATCTCTTTGTAGTATAGTAGTAATATAACTGTCGAACCAAATAGTACGCTCTTCATTTGTTGCTTGCGAAATTTCTGGAAATGTGGCTATTTTAATTGCTTCTATTAATGATAATTTAGTTGATTTTAAACCCTTAAAATCCATTTTAAGTATCCGACCAATACCAGTTCCATTATTTTTAGCAGCTTCTGCTGTTGTAAATGGGTACATTGTTAAAACAGTCATTCTCCCAACCAAAGCATCCGATAGTTTTGGAAGTGCCAGAATATTTGCAGAACCAGTTAATAAAAAAAATCCTGTTTTCTTTTTTCCATTTTTTAACCGCAATTCATCTACCACCAATTTCAATGCACGAAATAATTCAGGTACCATTTGTACCTCATCAATAATAATAGGAAGATCATAACTCATTAAAAAAGCTTCTGGGGCCGAAGCAGCGGCAGCCATCATGGTTGGCTTATCAAAGGTTATATATTCAACTGGTGTTTTATTTTCATTTATTTGTACAGCCAAATCTCTCACCAGCGTACTTTTACCAGATTGCCTTACCCCATTTAAAAAAAGGATTGGGCTTACTTTAAAAGCCTCTTGTACAAGGGAACTGATATGTCTACTTAGAAATTGCATATTATGCAAATATAAAGTAAAGTTTTAAATAATTTAAAGGCAAGCTTTAAATTTGCAAACTATTCCATCAACCACCACTTATGAGTATGTGGTTTAATGGTGAAATTTTTCTTGATATATACTTGAATAAACTGCATGGCTTCATTAAT
>VIKJ01000095.1:0-902 GCA_008080615.1 Chitinophagaceae bacterium
TGCATACTCGGGCAGCAAGTAATTTGGCTTGCGCTTCATTACCGAATCCGGGTAAAATCATTTGTCTGATATATCGCTGCTGTTCGCTCATATTATCCTCCAGAAAATGGTGGCATTAAGGCCACAATATCCCCATTTTTTAGCAATGTATTTTCTTGAACCATTTGTTGATTCACTGCTATAAAAAACTTGGCCATTTTTAACCCTGGATATTGTTGAATCAATACCTGCTTTAATTCATTGGTATCTGGAACCAAATCCATTGTCTGCTCAGCTACCAAACTGCTATCGGTTAATGATCCAAAAAATAATACCTGAATTTTCATTGTTGATTATTTTACAAAAAATAATTTTCCCGCGGCCAAAAACAATACAACTGCTAATATATATTTCATATTGGCCGATTTAAATTTAGCTGCTCCAAAATAAGCTCCCAAACTACCTCCCACCAAAACAAAACCAATTATCGCCCATAGTTGAGTATCCCAAACAAATCCTGTTTTTAATTGTCCCAACATGCCTGATGCTGAATTTAAAAAAATAAATACGGCGCTTATGGCAGCAGTTTGTTTTTGGTTACACCATCCCATCAGCAATAAAATTGGAGAAAGCAATATACCACCTCCCATTCCAATCATCCCCGACAATAAACCAATAACAGCACCAATTAAACTTAACCAATACCAGTTAGGAGCAGGCTGTATGGTTTGTTCAGCGCTATTCCAAAGTAGGCGCAGCACCGAAATCAATAATACTACAGCTAATATTTTTTTATATACAATTTCTGATATGGGCATTACGCTTCCAATAAATGCACAGGGAATAGATGCCAATACAAGCGGCCATAGCAATGCCTGTTTAAAATGCTTGGCTCGATAAAAAGAAATAAATGCAATTAGTGA
>VIKJ01000095.1:926-13711 GCA_008080615.1 Chitinophagaceae bacterium
GGCTTCATTACCGTAGCACTAAAACCAAATAAAGCCATCACTGCCAAATATCCACTTGCACCACCATGCCCTACTGATGCATATAAAAATGCAACAATAAAAAAACAAGCGCCAATGAATAGTATTTCCTGCATATGATATTAAATATAATAAATGGGCACATTTTTCATTGTATCAAACTGATAAACATCCTCGGCTAATTCTATCCAACAATTAGCTGTTGCAAAAGAACTTAATTGATAAGATGCCTGATTGGGTAAAACCGTTACAATTCCATTTTCTTCTCTACCTTTTAAAAAAAAGCATAGCGCAGATTTTTTTTCATATGCCACGCTCAATTTTGCTGCAGCAGGCTTGATTGTATTCAATCCACTTAACTGCAAAATAGCTGGCAACACATACTGTGTGTAACAACTTAAAACAGAAACAGGGTTACCGGGTAATCCAACAACTAATTTATTTTCTTTTTTTCCAAAGAGTAAGGGTTTGCCTGGCTTTTGTTTTACTCCATGAAATAGTTTTTCAACACCTGAATTTAAACAAGCATTGGCTACAAAATCATAATCACCCACACTAACACCTCCTGTAATCAATACCATATCGGCAAGGTCTAAAGCCGATTGAATACATGCGGTAGTTTCAGCTAAATTATCTTTGGTATACAATACATGAATTGCTTCAACACATGCTTGTTTTAACGCAGCTGATAAACCAGTAGCATTGGCTTCAAAAACTTCCCCATCTTGCAATTGATTGCCGGGCTTCACCAATTCATTACCCGTTATAACAATTGCCACAATCGGCTTTCTGTAAACCATCACCACGGTTTCTCCTATACTGGCTAAAAATGCAATATGTGCACTATGCAAAATAGTTCCCGCTTCTAATGCAACAGTTCCTTTTTGAATATCCGAACCCGGTTTACGAATATTTAACCCAGCCGCTATCGCAGGATCTAGTTTTTTTTGTTCATCAATTTCTATTTCAGTTGCACTTGCATTCACCCATTCTTTTTGTATTACCACATCGGCATTTTCTGGTACAGGGCCTCCCGTAAAAACTTTTACTGCATGTGCTTCTTTTAAACTGATTTTTTTTGAAGTGCCTGCGGGCAATTCATCTTGAATTGGCAGCTTATTATTACGATAAGCCAATTGTAAAGCATATCCATCCATGGATGACTGCGCAAAATTAGGAATTGACCATTTGCTTATCACCGATTGGGCCAAGCAATACCCCAAGGCTTTATCCAACGGCAATGCGATGATGTTTAACAACATAGCATGTTTAGTTACAATGGCTTTTGCTTCACTTACTGAAATCATATCTCCTATTTAACCACCAATAGAAATCATGCTTCTATTGTGTAATTCACTGGCATTGATCTGTTCAAAATTATTAGAAAATTGGCCGCCCAATTCTTTGTGTTTAGATTGTAAAGATGCTTCTATTAATTGCAATACATTTTCTCCATTGCGTAATGCCTGCAATAAATCGGTTTCTTCTTGAGAGAACAAACAATTTTTTATTTTTCCATCAGCAGTTAAGCGAATTCTATTACAAGTACTACAAAAAGGGGCACTCATGGTGCTGATTACTGCAAAGCTTCCCTTGTGATTAGGAATAGTGTAATTTTTACTGGTATCATGTGGTGCATTCTCTGCAACCATGATGGAATATTTAGCTCCAATTATGGCCAAGATCTCTTGCCAAGTTACCAACTTATCACTTTTCCATTGATTACCATCAAAGGGCATGAATTCTATAAAGCGAATATGAATAGATTCTGTTTTGGTCCACTCTATAAAATCATTGATCTCTGATTCATTCAATCCTTTAACAACTACTACATTTATTTTAACGCGATAATTTTGTTGCAGCAAGCGTTGTATATTTTCTTTAACGATGTCATATTGATTGCGCTTCGTAATCAAGTTAAATTTATCAGCTTGCAAAGTATCTAAACTGATATTCACCGAACGAATACCAGCTGCTTCAAAATCGGGTAAAAAATGATGCACCCTAGTTGCATTGGTAGTAATGGTTAATTCCACACCCAATGTGCCCAACATACACATGATTTCTCCAGCATCTTTACGCACCAAGGGTTCCCCACCAGTAAGCCTTATTTTATTTACTCCATTGGCAACAAATATTTTTGCAAGGGCCAATATTTCATCAGCCTGCATCAATTGCTGATTGGGCATAAAATGATAGGTTTCATCTGGCATGCAATAAAAGCAACGCAGGTTACAATTATCGGTTAACGATATGCGTAAATAATTGTGTACTCTATTATGTGTATCAATCAACATTCGAATTCTTTAGTATGCTACAAAGCTGTTCATAATCTGCCGGTGTATCTATATCCAATTCGCCCAGCTTAAATGGAACGGTTGCTATTGCATCTGGATATGCTTGCAATATAGCTCGTGCTCCCTTATCTCCAGATAAATTCAGCAACTCTTTAAAATAGGCTTTTTCAAAAAGTACAGGTGTACCCTTTACTTCTCCGTATTCCGAAGCAATAATGGGTTTGCGCGTAAGCTTGTATTGCTCAATCAAGGCTTTTACAATATCGCAAGTTAAAAAAGGCTGATCACTCACTACAATTAATACCAAGTCTACATCGGGCATATCTGTAAGCAATTGATTCAACCCGATTTGAATAGAACTACTCATACCCAACTCCCAATGATTATTCAATACTAATTTTACAGTTGAATTGGACAATGCTGTTGCAATTGCTTGATGATAAAACCCCGTAACAATATAGATGGGCTCAACACCAGCTCCTTCAATAGCAGATGCAATATGCTCAAGGATATTGGTGTTGTTTAATGGCAATAACATTTTAGCCCTCCCCATTCTGGTGGCAGCACCTGCAGCTAATATCATGGCGCCTATTTTCATGAAGCTGCGTGAATAGATTCAACTTTATTTTTTAAGTGCTGTGGATCTTTTGCTTGCAATACCGCCATTATTTCGGAACAGATAGACAGGGCAATTTCTTCAGCAGTTTCTGCACCAAGGTTCAAGCCGGTTGGCCCATAAATATGTTGCAATTGTTTTGCAGAAAAATGAATACCTGCCTCTTCTAATTCTTGCAACATTCGGTTTCTTTTGGCCTTAGGACCAAGCAAACCAATATAGGGTACTGCATATTGATTCAACAAACCGAGTAATTCGGTATCATAATTATAATTATGCGTCATCAACACAATAGCTGTTCTATTATCTACAGTCAACTGAGGCAATATTTCTTTTGGCTTCCCTACTATTATATTTTCGGCAACTGCAAATCGACTTCTTGTAGCATGTGTAGGCCTTCCATCTACAAGAGTTGTATTCCATCCCAATAAATGAGCCATTTGCACTAAGGGCATAGCATCATTACCAGCACCTACTACAACAAATGCAATAGAGGGTAAACTATATTCAATAAAAAATTGCTGCTGATTGGCTTCAATTTCAATGGTGCAATGCGCAGATTTTGAAGCATCCTCCACTTTAATTATTGCTGCTTTTAATGCCGGTGCAAAAGGCAATACCTTTTCATTATTAAAGCAACTGTGATCAATGGTGCCTAAATGCGTTTGTTGATTGATGGAATAACCAGTTATAAGCACCGCATTGCTTCTATCCTGAATTATTTTCTTCAATAAATGAATAGGATTTTGTTGATCAGGATGAATGGGTTCAAATAAAATTTGTACAATGCCATTGCAACCCAATTGTACGCCTAGTTTTGCATCATCCTCATCTGTGGTATCGTAAACTACTAATTTATTTTTTGCCTGTGTAATGGCTAGTACAGCTTTACGCAAAGCATCTCCTTCTAAACAACCGCCGCTAATTGCACCAGTAAGTTGCCCATCTTCTGTTACAAGCATTCTAGCACCTGGTCTTCTGTAAGATGAACCCGAAACATGCACAACAGTAGCGAGTGCAGTTTTTTTTCCATTTTTTACTGCAACATCATATGCATCAACAATGTCTCGGATTTCTTTCATTCAATAGCCCCTTATTACCGAAGTTTTTTTACTTGCGCTGGTGTAAATAATTTAAGATTTTTATTACCCCAGGCATTGGTGAAGTAGTTCAGTATATCAGCAATTTCCTCGTCTTTTAAATAATCCTGTGCAGGCATGATGGCATTGTATACTACACCATTTACTTTCACTTCACCAGATTGACCCTTTAAAATATTTTCAATTAAATCCTTTGCAGGTTTTTTTAAAAAGTCTGATTTTGCCAATGGAGGATATACATTCTCCATGCCCTTTCCATCTTCCATATGACAACTCATACAGTAAGTAGTATACAATGCTTTACCTCTAACCATTGTTTGGGGCAGATTTTTGGATTGAACAAAAGAACTTGCTATCAATAATATTCCCAACAAACTTACTATCACAGTAATTTTACGCATAAATCCAATCCTGTTTTATTTAAACAATTTTATTAATGTCGAATGGTAATCTTCTAATCCTTTTTCCTGTTGCAGCAAATATGGCATTGCACAATGCAGGCGCAAAAGGTGGTAATCCTGGCTCTCCTACTCCTTTTATCGTATTTCCCCCATTGGCTAAAATATGTACTTCTACTTTTGGCATTTCATTGATGCGTACCAAGGGATTATTGTGAAAATTAGATTGTTGAGTTTGGCCTTTATCAAAACTAATTCCGCCCTTTATAGCAGCTGTCAAAGCCATTACTGCAGCACCTTCTACTTGAGCGCGAGTATTGTCTGGGTTTACTACTGTACCAAGATCTATTACTGCATATACTTTTTCTATTTTTACGCCCGTACCTTTTTTAGACACTTCAATTACAAAACCACCAAGGCCAGCAAAAAATTGATATTGGGCAACACCTCTACCCCATCCTGCAGGTAATTTTTTATCCCAATTAGACACTTCCTTTAATTTATTTAAAACATTTTTTGTGTCAGAATCTTTGGTGAGCATACTCAATCTAAAATCCAAGGGATCTTTTTTTGCAGCTACTGCCATTTCATCTATAAAACATTCATGAGAAAATGCCAAGGTTGTACTGGTTACAGCCCTCCATGCAGCCAATGGTAAATGAACATAGTCATGAACATATACATTTTTCATATGCTCAATTTCATATTTCTGTTCACTGATACCCTCGGTCATGGTACCATTAGTTTTTGTTTTATCATAATTTTTCTCCATGTCTAATGTAGGAGCAATTACTTTATGTTGAAATGCATTGGCTTTTCCATTGGCATCTGCTTGGTATCATCTTCTCTTGTCCAAATTAATTTTACAGGCTTACTTATTTTTTTAGATAATTGAACTGCTTCATGCACATAGTCTGGGTATAGTCTTCTACCAAAACCACCTCCATTAAAAAACATATTTACTTTAACCTGTTCTTGCGTTATGCTATGCGCTTTGGCAATATCACTGATTACTCTTCCAGGCACTTGGGTAGAGGTCCAAATTTCTACATTGTTTCCCTCCTTCCAACTTGCCAAACAGTTCATTGGTTCAATAGGAGAATGAGACACCATGGGTGTTTCATAGAATGCTTCAATTTTTGTAGGCGCTTCTGCAAATGCCTTATCAAAATTTCCTTGTTGATGATCAATAGCACCTTCTTCTTTTGCTGCTGCTCTTAAACGTTGCTCATAATCTTTGGAATTGAAATTTTCAAAGCCCTGATTATCCCATTTTATTACGAGTGCTTTTCTACCTTGTACAGCAGCCCAATAATTTTCTGCAATAACAGCCACACCTTCTGTTTTATATACTCCATGTATTCTTTCACAGGTTTCCACTGCAATTACTCCCTTTACTTTTTTAGCAGCTGTAGCATCAAAGCTTACCAATTTACTTCCCAACACCGCACAACGTTCAATTGAAGCATATACCATTCCTGGTACAGTAGCATCAATTCCAAATTTTGCAGTACCGTTTACTTTTGATGGTATGTCTGGGCGTTGAACAGATTTACCTAAAATTTTAAAATCTTTCGGATCTTTTAATTTAGGTGATTTTGGAACTTCTATTTTAGAAGCAGCTTCGGCCAATTCACCATAGCTTAATTTTTTTCCAGAAGGCTTATGAAATATTTGGGCTTCTTCGGCATAACATTCTTCAACAGGAACATTCCATTGTTGGCTAGCCGCTTTTAATAACATCTCTTTAGCTGATGCACCAACTTTTCGCAGGTTCATATAGCTAGTTCTTACAGATGCACTTCCTCCTGCAGATTGGCCTGGACCATATTTCTTTTCACCAGTAGTTTGTTTGATCGTTACTTTATTTAGGGAAACTTCTAACTCTTCTGCAATCAATGCAGGGATAGATTGAAATGTTCCCTGACCAATTTCGGGCTTAGAATTAAAGATGGTAATCTGACCTGTTTTTTCTATCACCACAAATGGCGAAAGTTCAAATGACTCTATCGCACTTGTTAAATTTTCTACAGATTCAATTCCGTTGGCTTTGGCCGATAAACCCATTACCAAACCTGCACCGGTAATGCCCGTAAGACGAATAAAATTTCGGCGATTGATATTATTATTGTTTGTGTTCATTGGTTAATTTTTTGCTGGATTATTTAATCATTTCGGCTGCACGGTGAATGGCGCTTCTGATACGCTGATAGGTTCCGCACCTGCATAAATTTCCTTGCATGGCAGCATCAATATCTGCATCAGTAGGATTTGCTTTTGTTTTAAGCAAAGCAGTAGCGCTCATGATTTGGCCCGACTGACAATATCCACACTGGGGAACCTGCAATTCAACCCAGGCTTTTTGAACGGCTTCCGCTACCCGTTCATTTAACCCTTCGATGGTGGTAACTTTTTTACCAACCGCACCTGCAACGGGGAAACTACAAGATCGAACAGGCTTTCCATCAATGTGCACGGTGCAAGCACCACATTGTGCAATTCCACAACCAAACTTCGTACCAGTTAATCCAACCAAGTCTCTGATTGCCCATAGTAATGGCATGTCGGCACTAGCATCTAAATCGTACGTTTTGTTATTGATGTTTAACGTAATCATATAAAAAATTTAAAANNNTATAAAAAATTTAAAAACCCTTAACAGGATAAATGAATAGACAAGTTCAGTATAATTCGCTGAATTTAAGCAATTTTTAATATTAAATTTTACTCCAATTTAAAATTTTCATGCAGTTGAGGAATTTCTACCTGGGTAAACTTTTTCTTGAGCAGCTTTTCTGCAAAATCTTGCTGTACATCGTATTCCCCATGTACCAAAAAAAGCGTTTTCACTAAGGCAGGATCTTGGCAGGCTAAAAATTGACATAGATCATCATAGTCTCCATGTGCACTCATGCTGCGCATAATACCAATTTCAGCTTCTACTTTAAAAAACTCACTAAATATTTTTACTTCCTTATCCCCTTTCATCAGCCTGCCACCCAATGAGCGTGGCTCACAATAGCCCACCATTAAAATGGTGTTTTTGCTATCGCTGATATTGTTCATAATATGGTGCTTCACTCTTCCTGCATCGGCCATACCACTTGCCGAAATAATTACACAAGGTTGAGGTAATTCATTTAAGCGCCTTCATCATGCTCCATTACTTTTTGAATCTTTTTATTAAAATAAGAAGGGTAGTTTTTTAATACGGCAGTAGCTTCTCTACTCAAGGGGCTATCTACATAAAAAGGTACTTTGGGCAACCTGTTTTCTAAATCTAATTGATTGAGTGCATACAATAATTCCTGCGTTCTTCCCACACTAAATGCAGGTATAATGAGTTTCCCTTTTTTTTCTATGCAAGTATGATGAATCCATTTTTCTAATGCATCAATGGTTCCAAATACCTCGTTGTGCAACTTGTTACCATAAGTGCTTTCTAAAATAATATAATCGGCTTGATCAAATGTAGCAGGTGCTCTTAAGATAGCATCATTGTATCTGCCCACATCTCCACTAAAACTAATGCGGGTTGTTTTACCATTTTCATGAATACGCAAATGCACAGCTGCGCTTCCTATTATATGCCCTGCATCGGTAAACAACAATTCAATACCATCTTCTAATTTGGTCCATTCGCCGTAAGGAATTGTTTTAAATAAATTGAGTACTTCGGCAGCGTCTTCTAAATCGTATAATGCCTCGTAAGGTGGTAAGCCTTGTTTGGCCCTGCGTTTGTTGATGAATTTGGTATCGTCTCTTTGAATTGTTGCAGAATCTTCTAATAAAATTGAACCCAATTCTTTGGTTGCAGGAGTAGCATAAATAATGCCCCTAAATCCTTCTTTATATAATTTAGGAATCAATCCAGAATGATCTATATGTGCATGTGATAAAACCAGATAATGAATAGAGGCAGGATCAAATCCAAACTCCGCATTCAAGGGCATGGTGTCTTTTCCCATTCCCTGAAACAATCCACAATCGAGCAAGATTTTTTTGCCACTATTTAATGTGAGTAGGTGCTTAGATCCGGTAACCGTTCTTGCAGCACCATGAAAACTAATATTCATAATTTCTTTGCTTTAAAACTCCAGGTAATGATAAATGAGGAAACTTTTTCTCCTTGCTCATTGGTACCAATAGATGTGCACTGCAAGGTTCTTCCCTCGCCAGTTGCAATACATGCTTCAATAGTATCATCCACTAAAGCTCCATCGGTACATGTAAATGAAATAAGCCCAGTTGCTTTCTTAAAAAATGAACCCTCTATGTTTACTACCAACATACTTACTGGTGGATTTCGTTGATAGGTTTGTCCTACAGCAAATAAACCTGTGCTCATTTCAGCAGCCATTGATTGAACAGCAAAATACATACTCTGAAATGGATTTTGATTGATCCATCCATGCTTTACTTGAACAACCGCTTCTTGCGCATCTAGTTTACCAATTTTTAATCCAGCAAAAAAAGCTGCAGGCAATTTAACTAGCTTAAAAAAAGTAAACTGAATAGGATTGGTAATTTTTTTTTGAAAATCAGCAAACTTTGGATTCATATGGGCAATTTGTTGAGTATTAACTATCTCTTTAAAGATAGTTATAAAAACACTTACAACAACAATGCAGCCAACAGATAATCTGCTACTAAAATGAGGATACAGCTTACTACCACGGCACTTGTACTTGCACGGCCAATTTCCAATGCACCCCCTTTCACATTGTATCCAAAATAAGCAGAAATGCTACTGATGATAAATGCAAAAGTATAGGCCTTGTAGAGGGCAAAATTAATATTGTAAAAATTAAGGTTTTGACGAAGCCCAATATCAAAAATATCGGTGGCTAAAATTCCAGCCATATTACCAGCAGTTCTACCGCCCCAAATTCCGAGTACTGCAGAAATAACAATTAAGCAAGGAATCACTACCAATGCAGCCAATATTTTGGGCATTACTAAGTAACTCTTTGTATTAATACCCATAATTTCCAATGCATCAATTTGCTCGCTGATGCGCATATTACCCAGTTCACTGGCAATTTTACTGCCAATAACACCAGCCAATACAATACTCAATACGGTGGGAGACAATTCTAAAATCATACTGTCCCTTACAATTTGCGCAATGGTTGTTTGAGGCACCAATGGGCTCACCAATTGATACGCAGTTTGTACAGTGGTAACCGCTCCTAAGAATAAAGAAATGATAATAACAATGGGCAATGCCCCTAAGCCAATTTCAACGCATTGATGCATGAATTCTTTCCAATACATACGCCAATTCTCGGGCTTGGTAAACATACCCTTGAGCATTAATAAATAGGAACCAAAATGCGTAAAAAATGACATGTGTATCTTTTAATAACCGAAAATTAAGCTTTTTTTCTTCGCTTCCACCAGCTGCTTCTTTGAACTTCTTCTCTTGTGTCTGTTCTACACTTCAATTGTGCGTCTACCACAGCAACCATGGCCATATTGATAATGCTTCTTACCGTACTACCTAATTGTAACACATGTACGGGCTTTTTCATACCCAATAATATTGGACCAATCGCGTCTGCACCTCCAATTTCCTTTAATAAATTATAGGTAACATTACCAGCAGTTAAATTAGGAAACATCAATACGTTAACGTCTTCGTCTACCAATTCACTAAATGGATAATTGTCTTTTAATATTTCTTTGTTAAATGCCAAACTACCCTGCATTTCTCCATCTACAATTAAAGAAGGATTTCTTTGTTTTAATATTTTAGTGGCTTGCGCAACCAATCTTGCTTCGGGTGAATCACTGCTACCAAAATTGCTATAACTCAACATCGCAATGCGTGGAGTTAAATTAAAGTTGCGCACTTCCTTGGCAACCATCATGGTAATATCGGCCAGCTCTTCGGCAGAAGGACTAAAGTTTACTGTTGTATCTGCTAAAAATATAGGACCCTTTTTAGTGAGTAGCAAATACATACCTGCAATTTTCTTTACTCCTTCATCGGTACCTATAATTTGCAAAGCTGGGCGAATGGCTTCTGCATAATTTTTAGTAAGACCACTTAACATGGCATCCGCTTCCCCTGTTTCTACCATCATACAACCAAAATGGTTGCGGTCTTTCATGATCTTCATGCTCTCGTAATGATTAAATCCTTTACGCTGGCGTTTATTAAAGAATAATTGTCCATAAAACTCCCGCTTAGATTCCATTTCATCGCTACGCGGATCAATCACAGGAATATCTGCTAAATCAATATTGTTCTGCTCGGCAATTCGATTGATTTTGATAGGATCACCTAATAAAATAGGATATGCTATACCCTCATCGTAAACAATGCTAGCCGCTTTGATTATTTTTAAATTATCAGCTTCTGCAAATACCAATCGCTTAGGATCTTTACGGGCTTTGTTACCAATTACCCTAATCAATTGATTATCTAAGCCCAATCTCTTATTCAATTCTAAAACGTATCCATCCCAATTGGTAATTTGTTTTTGTGCCACGCCACTTTCAATAGCGGCTTTTGCAACTGCTGGCGCAATGGTACTTAACAAACGTGGGTCTAATGGTTTAGGAATAATATATTCGGTACCATAACTCATATTGGTTTGATTATAAGCCATATTCACAATATCAGGAACAGCAGTTCTGGCCAATTCGGCCAAAGCCCTTACAGCAGCTAGTTTCATGGCTTCATTAATTTGAGTTGCTCTTACGTCTAGTGCGCCACGGAAAATATAAGGGAAGCCCAATACATTGTTTACCTGATTAGGATAATCAGAACGACCGGTTGCCATGATAAGATCTTTACGCACTTTTACCGCATCCTCATAGGTAATTTCAGGATCGGGATTGGCCATTGCAAAAACAATGGGGTTTTTGGCCATGCTTTTCACCATTTCGGGTGTTACCACATTGCCTACACTTAAACCCAAAAAGCAATCTGCATCTTTCATGGCTTTCTCTAAGGACCTAAATCTGTTCTACCCTCATGCAACACACCATCTTTATCAAACACAATAAAGTTTTCGTATTTAGCACCCAAGGCAACATATAATTGAATACAAGCCATTGCTGCTGCACCAGCTCCATTTATTACAAAGCGTACTTTTTCAATTTTTTTCTTTTGTAAATCCAATGCGTTCAACATAGCAGCACTACTAATAATGGCTGTGCCATGTTGGTCATCGTGCATCACCGGAATCATCATTTGATCCTTCAACTGTTGCTCTATATAAAAACATTCCGGTGCTTTTATATCTTCTAAATTAATACCGCCAAAAGTGGGCTCCAATGATTTTACAATCTGTACAAATTTCTCTGGATCTTTTTCATTGATCTCAATATCAAACACATCTATGTCTGCGAATATTTTAAACAATACAGCCTTACCCTCCATCACTGGCTTACTTGCTTCTGGTCCTATATCACCCAAACCCAACACAGCCGTACCATTGGTGATTACACCCACCAAATTTCCTTTGGCAGTGTACTTAAAAATGTCTTCGGGATTTGCTACAATTTCCTTGCAGGGTTCAGCTACACCAGGGCTATACGCCAACGATAAATCACGCTGCGTTTTCGCTTCCTTGGTAGGTATTACTTCTATTTTTCCTGGTCTTCCGCTAGAATGGTATTCTAATGCTTGTTCCCTGCGTAAATTCTTTTGTTTAGACATAAATTATTTTTTTTCACTCAACAAATTCACTCCTAAAAATGCCATCATACCTATACCCGTTTCAATGGCATTTTCATCAATATCAAATTTGGGTGTATGTACCTGGTGAATAATTCCTTTTGATTCATTGCGAACGCCCAGTCTATAAAAACAACCGGGAATCACTTGGGTGTAATAACCAAAATCTTCTGCACCCATTCTTATTTCAGTTTCTTCTACCTGCTCCTTGCCCATGAATTCATCAGCTAGTTTCCAAGCGGCATCTGTAAATGCAGGATCATTATCTACTGTAGGATAACCAATATCAATATGTAAATCAATTTCGGCACCCATACTTTCTACCAAACCAATGGCTTGATTGCGAATTAGCTCATGTGCTTTATAACGCCAATCTTCATCCATTGCCCTAAATGTGCCCATTAATTTTACTTCACTCGGAATTACATTCGTTGTATTACCACCTTGAATAGAACAAATGGACAATACAGATGGAGACAATGGATTCTTATTTCTCGAAACAATTTGTTGCAAACTCACAATTAGTTGTGAAGCAATCAATACTGTATCTGCTGTAAGATGAGGGGCTGCTGCATGGCCGCCCTTGCTATTGATGGTAATGTATATTTCATCGGCACTAGCCATCACTCGTCCTTTTCTAAAACTAAGTTTTCCTACTGCCAATCC
>VIKJ01000095.1:13722-19409 GCA_008080615.1 Chitinophagaceae bacterium
CCTTTTCTAAAACTAAGTTTTCCTACTGCCAATCCTGGATGTACGTGTAAGCCTACAATACCCTGTGGTATTGGGTTTTCAAGTACCCCTTCTTTAATCATATAACTGGCACCACCTGGATTTCGTTCCTCACCGGGTTGAAAAATTAATTTTACTGATCCTTCCCAATCTTCTTTTAAAGCATGTAAAATTTTTGCTGCACCTAATAAAATAGATGTATGCACATCATGACCGCATGCATGCATTACACCGTTATTGGTAGATTTATACGGCACATCATTTTCTTCAACAATAGGAAGTGCATCCATATCTGCACGCAAAGCAATTACACGGGATGAAGGGTTTTTTCCTTCAATGATGCCCACCACACCAGTAGTAGCTTTGGTTTCAAAAGCAATGCCCATTTGTGTTAACTGGGCTTTTACATAATCAGCCGTTTTAAATTCCTGATAACTCAATTCGGGGTTTGCATGCAAATGCCTTCTTACACCAATTATTTCTGGTGCATATTGTTTGGCCAGTGATTTTATTTTTTCGTTCAGCATGCAACTATTTTGAATCAAAAAATTTCTTCGTCTTTAGGAATGTATTCAATTGCATCTTCTACAATATATACGCCCTGTGGAAAATACTTATTCAATTGTTTTCTTAAATTCTCCGCTTCTTATTTTTTAAGAAAATTTCCTATGCGCACTTTAAAATTGGGCGACTGAAAAGATAAATACGATTTTTGTTCAGGAAACTTATTCATCAAATCGGTCTTGATGCGCTGCGCGTTGTCTCTGCTAGTGGTACTTACTACCTGAAGTCTAAATCCTTTGTATAAACCAGTACTGGTCATCATTAAGCTACGCTTATTAATCAATGCCTGTTTAGCAGAAAGTAAATCTAAGCGAGCATCTTTTTTTACAATGATTGAATCATTCGCCTGTAGCGTTGTTGCAGCTATGCAACAAAACAACAAAATGAACAATCTGGTTAATTTTAAGAGGCGCATGATTAAAGATATAATAAAGAATTACAACCTACAAAACCCTAATAACCACTGGCATTGGTCGTTGGCGCACCAGTAACAATAGCTACTCCTGCACTGCAACCCAATCGGGTAGCTCCTGCATCAATTAACTGTTTAGCAAAAGCATAATCTCGTATGCCTCCTGCAGCTTTTATTTGAACGTTTTGAGGTAAGTGTTTTTTAAATAATTGAACTGCTTCTACTGTTGCTCCTTTTTCGGCATAGCCAGTAGAGGTTTTTAAATAATCAATTCCTCCCACTCCATACAATTCGCAACACTTGATTATTTCGTCATCGGTTAATACGCCGCTTTCGATTATTACTTTTACAATTTTCCCTTTTGCCTTAATGATAGGCAATAGGTTATTCATTTCATTGGCTAAATAATCCCAATCATTGTTTTTGATGGCACTGATATTGGCAACAATATCAAACTCATCTGCATCATCAATTATAGCCAATAATACTTCGGCTAATTTAGCTTCTACTGCAGAATAACCAAAAGGAAAGCCAATTACAGTTGCCACTTTAACTGGTGTACCTGCTAATAAGGTCTTTGCTTGTTTTACAAAATTTGGGGGCACACATACTGCTGCAAAACCATAACTGGCAGCTTCTTTACAAAGCTTTTCTATATCACTTACCAAACAAGTTGGTTTTAAGATCGTATGGTCTATATATTGTGCAATTTGCATAGCTATTATTTAAGCGTCTTTACCGTGGCAAGATTTAAATTTCTTTCCGCTACCACAAGGGCAAGGATCATTTCTGCCAATTTTTGGACCTACTTTAACCGGCTCTTGTTTTGCTGGAGAAGGATCGTAATAATCATTTTCATTGGCACCTAAATCATTTCCTGCAGCATCAATCTGTTCTTTATTGGCGCTCAACCTACTTAAATCTGTTTTTTCCTGACGTCCTTCTTTAAGTTCATCCCCTTCAGACAATGGAATACTTGCATGACATAAGAACTGTACAATTTCTCTATTCACTTCGCCGTCCATTTTCTTGAACAGTTCAAATGCTTCCATTTTATAAATCACCAATGGATCTTTCTGCTCGTATGTGGCTGTTTGAACACTTTGTTTTAAATCGTCCATAGAACGCAAATGCTCTTTCCATGCATCATCAATTAAACCAAGGGTAATGGAACGCTCTAATGAATTGAGTAATTCTGCGCCATTGGTTTTTAAGGTCTTTTCCATATTGGCCAACACCTGCATTTGTTTTCTACCATCTGTAAATGGAACAATTACATTGTCTATTTGTGAACCCTGTTGTAATCGGATATTTTTAAATACAGGAACAGCCTGCACCATTAAGTCTTGCTTTCTTCTTTCATAATTGGTGATGGCTTCTGTGTATAATTTTTCAGCTAACTGATTTTCATTAGACCTACTTAATTCTTCAGCAGTAATATTGGTATCAATACCAAAGTTTACAATACCTGCCAATCTAAATCCTTCGTGATCATTTTGTTCTTTAAATGCATTGACCAATCCTTCTGCAACTGCATACATAGCATTATCCAAATCCAAGGCCAAACGCTCTCCAAACAAAGCATGGTTGCTTACGAATACCAAAGTTGTTTTCTTCTACTTTGCGTTGAGCACGCTCAATAGATTTGGTAATCATACTATGTTGAATTACTTCACCTTCTTTATATCCTGCAAAGTCCATCACTTTAGCAATACGTTCGCTTCCAAACATACGCATCAAGTCGTCTTCTAATGAAACAAAGAATAAGGAAGAACCTGGATCTCCTTGACGTCCTGCACGGCCTCTTAACTGACGGTCTACACGCCTAGATTCATGACGTTCAGTTCCCAAGATGGCCAAACCACCTGCTTCTTTAACGCCTGGTCCTAATTTAATATCGGTACCTCTACCGGCCATATTGGTAGCAATGGTAACAGCGCCAGCCAAACCAGCTTCAGCAACAATTTGTGCCTCACGTGCGTGTTGCTTTGCGTTTAGTACATTGTGTGGAATTTGTTTTTGACGAAGCATACGACTAAGCAATTCACTTACTTCAACCGAAGTAGTACCAACCAACACAGGTCTTCCTGCTTCGCGCATTTTTACAATTTCATCTATAACAGCTCCAAACTTTTCACGCTTGGTTTTAAACACCAAATCCTGATCGTCTTTACGTATTGCCACCACATTGGTAGGAATACTTACCACATCTAATTTATAAATATCCCATAACTCCGCTGCTTCTGTTTCTGCAGTACCCGTCATACCAGCCAGCTTATGGTACATTCTAAAATAGTTCTGTAAAGTAACCGTAGCATAGGTTTGCGTAGCGGCTTCGATTTTTACATTTTCTTTTGCTTCAATTGCTTGGTGCAAACCATCAGAGTATCTACGACCATCTAAAATACGGCCAGTTTGCTCATCCACAATTTTTACACCACCGTCCATTACCACATACTCTACGTCTTTATCAAATAGTGTATAGGCTTTTAATAATTGTTGTGCAGTGTGAATACGGTCTGCTTTTACAGCATACTCATTGATGATGATTTCTTTCTTGTGTAATTTTTCATCAGCACTTAAAGAAGCATCTTTATCTATACCTGCTAAACTTAAACTGATATCTGGCAATATGAAAAAAGTAGGATCTTCTCCAGAACCAGTGATCAATTGAATACCCTTATCGGTTAATTCAACAGAGTTGTTTTTTTCATCAATATAAAAATACAGTTCCTCATCTGCCTTAGGCATTTCTCTTTGCTGATCGGCCAAATAATAGTTTTCTGTTTTCTGCAATTTCACTCGCATGCCAGGCTCACTCAAATATTTAATTAACGCACTATTCTTAGGTAATCCTCTGTGCGCACGGAACAAAGCCAATCCACCATCCTTAGGATCATCATTACCTTCTGCAATTTTTTTCTTGGCTTCTGTAAGAAAATGTTGAGTAGCTCTTTTTTGTGCATCTACTAATTTTTCAATTCTTGGTTTTAATTCAAAGAATTGTTGCTCACCCGTTTGATGTCCTATAGGACCTGAAATGATTAAGGGTGTACGAGCATCATCAATCAATACACTATCTACCTCATCCACCATAGCAAAATGGTGTTTGCGTTGTACCATTTCTGCTGGGTTATGCACCATATTATCACGCAGATAGTCAAAACCAAATTCATTATTGGTACCATAAGTAATATCAGCTAAATAAGCTTTTCTTCTGGCTTCACTATTGGGTTCATGTTTGTCTATACAATCAACAGTTAATCCCAACCATTCAAAAATGGTTCCATTCCATTCACTATCTCTTCTTGCCAAATAATCATTCACGGTTACAATGTGCACACCTTCTCCTGCCAATGCATTTAAGTATGCTGGTAAAGTAGACACAAGGGTTTTACCTTCACCAGTAGCCATTTCGGCAATTTTACCTGCATGCAAAACACTACCTCCAATTAACTGAACATCGTAATGCACCATATTCCAAGTAACAGTACCTCCACCAGCAGGCCAAGTATTTTTAAATTCAACTTGATCTCCAACAATGGTGATGTATTCTTTTCGCACACTCAACTCTCTATCTAAAGGAGTAGCAGTAGAACTAAGCACTGTGTTTTCTTTAAACCTGCGCGCCGTTTCTTTAATAACAGCAAAAGCCTCTGGTTGAATTTCAGCCAGCACTTCTTCTATCTTTTTGTCTCGTTCTTTTTTTAATTTATCTATTTGCTGATAAATATCATCCTTACCATGAATATCTGTTTCGGGTAATGCTTCAGCAGCTGTTTTTTGGGCTTCGATATCTGCATCTATGCCAGTTAGATGGGCTTGAATTCTACTTTTAAATTCGGTAGTTTTAGCACGCAAGGCATCGTTATCCAAGGTTTCGTATTGCTTAAAAAACACATTTGCTTTAACAACAATGGGCATTAACAACTGCACATCTTTTTCACTTTTACTTCCCCCAAATAACTTCGTAATGAATTTCAACATATAATTATAGCTCTGATATGAAAATTTTAACAGTCAAACAGCGTGCAAAAGATAAATTTTAGTCAATTTGGCACCCCGATTGAGAGCCGGCAAAGGTAAGCTTTTGAAATTAGACCATCATGACACCAAAAACAATTTTCATATCGCTAACATTTTCATTGTTTTTAACCTGCCATCCATTGTTTTCGCAGGAACTATCCAATGATACAATTCAGCGGCAATCCCTCGATACAATGAAGGCTGCTGAAATAACTCATTCAACAGATAGCCTCACTTTGCAAAAAGCGCTGGTGCAGCAATTATCCGATTCACTAACGGCCGATCGAATCAATAAAAACAAAACCAACCTAACCATATTGGCAGCCTGGGCAGGCGTGAATATCATACAGGGTAGCATTTCGGCAACGAATGCTACGGGCAGCGCCAAATCATTTTTTCGCATGAATGCCTATTGGAATCTAGTGAATTTG
Source organism: Chitinophagaceae bacterium (assembly GCA_008080615.1). GTDB lineage: Bacteria > Bacteroidota > Bacteroidia > Chitinophagales > Chitinophagaceae > Sediminibacterium. Next base: position 19,174 of record VIKJ01000095.1, read on the forward strand.
GGCATTGCAGCTTACGGATTAACCATGTTGAGAAAGCAAATAAACAAGCAGTACTCCTTTTTGGAGAACTATCAGGAACAACAAAAAACCGAAAAACTGCTCTTACTCAATACAGGTTTAGACGCTGCCTATATTGCCACAGGCCTGTACCTAAAAGAACGAGGAGCCCGCTTAAATAAGGATCAGGCCACCGGATTTGGCAATAGTTTAATCTTACAGGGGGCATTTTTGCTCAT
>VIKJ01000095.1:19442-21093 GCA_008080615.1 Chitinophagaceae bacterium
CTCATTTTCGACCTTGTTCAGTATGGAAATCATCGCAGAAATGGTAAAATAATCGAGCAACAAATGGGCAATTGGAACCTAGGCTTAAGCCCAAATGGAATTGGGTTGGCCTATTCCATTAAATAAGCCCGATACTTATTGGAATTTATACGCCTTTCTGCTACTTTTGCAGCCCAAAACAGTTTGATAATATGGCCGGTCAATTAAAAGAGGTTAGAAACAGGATCAAGAGTGTACAAAGTACCCAGCAAATTACCAAGGCAATGAAAATGGTAAGTGCAGCCAAACTACGCCGCGCGCAGGATTCTATTACTCAGATGCGCCCTTATGCCAAAAAACTGCAAGAAATGCTCAGCAATATTGTAAGCAGCATTGAGGGTGGAACTGTATTGGCATTGGCCGAAGAAAGAACCATTGAAAAAGTGTTGTTGATTGTAGTTACTAGTGATAGAGGATTATGTGGTGGATACAACGCCAACCTGATTAAATTAGCCAAAAGTACTATTGCAGAAAAGTACGAAGCACAATGGAAAAAAGGCAATGTGGCTATTTGGAATATTGGTAAAAAAGGATTTGAAGGATTAACTAAATCTGGCTATAAAACAGACGCTACTTTTAAAGATATTTATTTGAATCTAAATTTTGAAGCAGTTCAAACTGCTGCACAAGCTGCTATGAAAGCGTTTGAGCAGAAAGAATTTGATGCTGTTGAAATTATTTACAGCGAATTTAAAAACGCAGCAACACAGGTATTTACGGCTGAACAATTTTTACCCATTCCTAAAATTGCACAAGCCACTAGCAAGAAAAAAGCTGATTTTATTTTTGAACCAGCTAAGGAACATTTGATTGCCGAACTGATGCCCAAAATTTTGAATACACAATTATTCAAAGCTGTTTTAGATGGCAATGCAAGTGAACATGGAGCAAGAATGACTGCAATGGATAAGGCAAGTGAAAACGCAAATGAATTGCTTAAATCACTTAAAATTAGCTACAACCGTGCACGTCAGGCTGCAATCACTACAGAGCTAACGGAGATTGTGAGTGGAGCTGCCGCATTACAAGGATAAAGCTGCCCCAGAATAGAATGTTCAAATTCTGGAGTATTTTTTTATCTTCAACCAAATACTAATTGATTACTGAATGGAATTAAGCGAAATTATCCCGCATATAGAAGTGCTCATTTTTGCAAGTGAGAAACCACTTACTGCTTTGGATATTGTAGAACTGATCAACAATAGCTTTGGATTTTTAGAAGAGCGTATTTCCTTAGACCAAGTAGAAACTGCTGTAGAAGGTATTCGTGAAAAATACAATTCAGAATTTTATCCATTTGAGGTAAGAGAAAGTGGTGGTGGATGGCAGTTTCTTACCAAGAAAGATTTTCATAAAACCATCGCACAACTAAATGGCGATAAATTTTTAAAACGTTTATCGAATGCTGCTTTAGAAACCTTGGCCATTATTGCATACAAGCAACCCATTACCAAGGGAGAAATTGAAGCAATCAGAGGAGTGAACAGCGATTACAGCATTCAAAAATTATTAGAAAAAGAATTAATCCTCATAAGCGGTAGAAATGAGCAAATGCCTGGGAAGCCCTTGGTATACGCCACTTCTAAAATTTTCATGGATTATTTTGGCATCA
>VIKJ01000095.1:21145-21951 GCA_008080615.1 Chitinophagaceae bacterium
TGCAGAACAATTGGTAGAAGGAACCTTGATAAAGCCAGAAGATTTTACTGATAAACCTATTGCAGACGCCCAAGCAGCAGCAGAAGCTGGTTCAGCATCAGAAACAGCTAATGATTCAGTTACCGATTCTACAGCTGATGTAGAAAATGAAACTGCAGCAGAAGAAGCAGCAATAGATGCTGAAGCCGAAATCATTGAAGGCGATGTTTCTGATATTGCCGTAAACAATGCAGGTGAATTGATCATTAAAAAAGAAGAAGAAGACGCCGAAGATCAATCAGCAGAAAATCAACCAGAATAAGTTTGGCATTATCTTTACAATATGCCTACTACAACAAGCAATCAGCAACTCATTACATTAGCCAATCAATATGGCACTCCATTATATGTGTACAATGCCAATAAGATTACGGCTCAATTTCAACAATTACAAACAGCATTTGATAAAGTAGATACACAGTTTTTCTTTGCTTGCAAAGCTTTAACCAATATCAATATCATTAGGCATATGCTTCAGTTGGGTTGCAATATAGATTGCAGTTCTATTAATGAAGCATTGATAGCCCTTAAAGCCGGATTTGATCCAAAAAAAATATTGTATACCAGCAATGGCATTGCGTTTGAAGAAATTGAAACAGCTGCTTCATTGGGTTTCAATATCAATATCGATAGCCTTTCTAATTTAACCAAATTTGGAAAAAAATTTGGGAATACTTACCCTGTGGGTATTCGTTTAAGGCCCAATATTATGGCTGGTGGTAACTTAAAAATTTCTACCGGTCACGAAAAAAGCAAATTCGGAATCC
>VIKJ01000096.1:0-3286 GCA_008080615.1 Chitinophagaceae bacterium
CATTGATATGCAGGGTGTTTTATCGCATAAGAGCAATGAAAAAGATATTGGAAAAGTATTTAAGGTTTTAATTGAAAGCGATAGTAGAAAAAGTGATGCTGATTGGCAAGGCAGAACAAGTCATTATAAGATTACAGTATTTCCTAAAACTGATGCTCAATTAAATCCCGGCAGTTATGTATGGGTTAAGATACACAACTATACAAGGGCCACCCTATTGGGTAATATAGTGGACGCACCACTTTAAAATAATTATATGGATTTGCAAAGTATAAAAAATAGATTTGGAATCATAGGTAATGCACCCGCATTAAACCATGCATTGAATACTGCAGTGCAGGTGGCTGCTACAGATTTAACGGTATTAACTGTTGGAGAAAGTGGTGTTGGTAAGGAAGTTTTTTCACAGATCATCCATTCATTATCTGCAAGAAAACACAACCCATTTATTGCGGTAAACTGTGGCGCCATTCCAGAAGGCACAATTGATTCGGAATTATTTGGACATGAAAAGGGATCCTTTACTGGTGCAGTTGATAGCCGAAAAGGGTATTTTGAAACTGTTAATGGCGGAACCATTTTCATGGATGAAATTGGTGAAATGCCTTTGGGAACACAAGCCCGTTTACTACGTGTATTAGAAACAGGAGAATTTATAAGAGTTGGTTCATCTAAAGTACAAAAAACCGATGTAAGGGTAATTGCTGCCACGAACAGAGAGTTGTTGGAATTTACACAAAAGGGCCGCTTTAGAGAAGATTTATATTATAGATTAAGTACGGTACCTATTAGGGTTCCTTCTTTAAGAGATAGAAAAGAAGATATTTTATTATTGTTTAGAAAGTTCGTAGTTGATTTTGCAGAGCGTTACAAAACAACCCCTGTTCAATTAGATGAAGAAGCCAAGCAAATGTTATTAACTTATCCTTGGCCAGGTAATGTGCGTGAGTTAAAAAATATTGCAGAACAAATTTCTGTGTTGAGCCCTACCCCACAAGTAAGCGGCAGAGAAATGCGTGTTTTTCTTCCAGAAAAAAGAGCCAACCAATTTCCTGTTTTAGCGGGTCATACCCCAACCGGAGAATTTGCCAACGAAAGAGAAATTTTGTACAAGCTTTTCTTCGACATGAAAAAAGATGTTACAGAATTAAAGAAAATGTTTGTTGAAATTTTACAGAACCCTTCATTAGCAAGCAGTGCAGCCAATTTTACTAAAGAGTCTATTTTAAATGATTTCAACAATATGGCAGATAGTAGCGCAGCAGTCAATAGCAATAGCCCATTGCCAGCAGCCAATTCAACTGGTCATGCCAACTTATTGCCTAATAATCCAATTCATTCACAACCCGTTATTTTAACGAATGATGAAATTCATCAACACGAAGAAATTGAAGAGTCTTTGAATATTATGGATAAGGAAAAAGAATTGATTGTAAAAGCATTAAAGAAACATAAAGGCAAAAGAAAAGACGCTTCATTAGATTTGGGAATTAGTGAAAGAACGCTTTACCGTAAACTAAAAGAATATGATATTGATGAATAAGATTAGCTGTATACTCCTTTTATTGATGGCGCCTTTATTAATAATGGTTGCAGGTTGTGGGGTTTACTCATTTAAAGGATCAGTAATACCGGATAGTGTAAAAACCGTTAAGATTGGTTTTTTTCAAAACAATGCCCGCTATGTAAATCCACAACTAAGCCCTAAACTTACCGATAAAGTACAGGCTAAGATTACCTCTCAAACCAAACTAATCAGAACCAATAATGACGATGCTCATTTTATTATTAATGGCACCATTACCAATTACGATCCTAGCCAAACAGTTGGTGTATCTGCCCAGCAGGCCAGTACCAACCGATTAACGGTTACTGTTCATATTGTATTTAAAAGAACCTTAGAAAATAAAGAAGAAGAATTTGATGTATCCAGAAGCTTTGATTACTCAGCAAATCTTACCTTGCAGCAGGCAGAAGGTCAGTTGTTAGATGAAGTTGTTAGAACAATCACCGATGAAATCTTCAACCGTATTTTCTCTAACTGGTAATTCAGTTGTATATTTAAGTTTATGAAGTTTACGCAAGAAAAAGCTTTGTTTCACCTTACCGGCAAAACGGATATTGCTGAGTTAAAAATGGAAACCATTGAGAAAATGGTGAATGAATACCCATTTTTTTCTCCAGGTCATTATTTGTTTTCTGCCAAACTTAAAAAAGATGACCACCCTTTGGCGGCATCCCAAGCCATTAAAACTGCATTATACTTTTCCAATCCATATTGGTTACAATATCAACTAGATTCTTTAAAAGAAGTAGGCATTGACCAAGCTCCAAAACAAGAAATGGACACAGCCCTATTGCGTTCAATTCACCAGAAAGACAAGGAATGGGATGAAATGATCAACCTGCCAAAAATGGAGGAAACCATGGAAGAATCAACCAGATCTTTGGAAATGCCAACGCTTCCAAATCCAGATTTTGTGATTCCTACGGTTGAAAGCGTAAAAGAAATGATGCGGGGTATTGATAGTTTTACTCAACCTAGTACAATCATTCCAGTAATAAGGGACACGGTAGTAGCCCAGCCTATAGAATCAATCATTCCTGAGCGTCCTAAGCCCACAATAGAACCTATTAAAGAATCTACTCCTGAGCCTTATTCGCCCGTATTTAGCACCATTGCCTCTTCGGAATTGGCGCCAGAACAAGAATACAGTGCTCAACCAGAAAGTAATAGAATTTTGCCCGACCAGGAAAAAAGTGATGCAAAAATTGCCAGTATATTATCTGGGCAGTTGGCAGAGTTTAAAAGGCCAATAGAGCAAGACGCTGTTTTGGAGATAGATCAACAGCAAGAAAAGCTACATACCATCGATTATTTTGCCTCTCAAGGCATTCAAATAGATTTAAGCAAGATTCCTCAAGACAAACTCACCACTAAACTGCGCAGGTTTACAGATTGGTTAAAGGATATGAAAAATCATAGCCCGAATCCTGCCGATTTAGGAACCAGCCCTGAATCGGAGAAAGCAGTGGCTGTAACAGCCTTGGTTTCTAATGAATCTAAGGAGATTTTAACCGACACAATGGCCGAAGTTTTGGTAAAACAGGGGCAAATAGACAAGGCAATTCAGCTTTATATTAAATTAAGTTTCTCTAATCCTGAAAAAACCGCTTATTTTGCTGCCAAAATTCAACAACTAAAAGGTATTTAACATGATAATTCTGTTCTTGGTTCTGATTGTGATTGCAGCGGTAGCGCTTGGTTTTATGGTATTGATTCAAA
>VIKJ01000096.1:3357-9283 GCA_008080615.1 Chitinophagaceae bacterium
GGCGTAGGCAATCAATTTATGGGTGTGAAGCAAACAACCGATGTTTTAGAAAGAGGTACTTGGCTATTTTCGGGTATTATTGCTTTGTTAGCATTGTTTTCTACTTTCTTTTTAAAAGGGGGCTCAAATGATGTAGACAATTCTATTTTGCAGAAAGTAAACACCAATGTTACAGCTCCAGCTCCTATTCAACAAGCTCCAGCTAATACAGTACCTGCAAAAGCAGATACTATAAAAAAATAATCCCTATTTAAATGCACAATAGCCCTGTCTTTTGATGAAGACAGGGTTTTTTATTTATTTTACCAAATGAAGCGACCTTCAAAAAAAACAAACAAAAAAGGACTTAAAATAGGCCTAATCGTTTTTGTAGTACTGATGATAGCCATGGGTGCAGTTGCATGGTTGTTTTTAGGTGATGCTACTTCTTTTACTGAAAAAAGTAAACAAGTAGTTATTGTAAAAGATGAAACCAATAAATCGGCCGTACTAGCAGCTTTTGATAAAGCAGGCATACTTAAGTTCAATAGCTTATTGGGCCTTGCTGGCGCCCCCATTAATTTGTGGGACAATATGAAGCCAGGTAAATATGAAATAAGAAAAGGGCAAAGCATTATTCAAATTGTAAGAATGCTTAAAAATGGTCGTTTTGCACAAGTGAAGCTGGTATTAAATAAAGTGAGAACCAAGGAAGAACTAGCAAAACTAATCAGCAAAACATTTCCTATTGATTCATTAGATGCGCTAAAGTATATCAGCAGTAATGACTCTTTAACAAAATTCAATACAGATGCAAACAAATTGTTTACGCAACTAATTCCCAATACCTACCTATTTTATTACGACGCATCACTCAATAAAATATTTCAAAAGCTTACCACTGAAGGAAGTGGTTTTTGGTTAAAAAATAATCGTATGGCCAAATGTCAGGCATTGGGAATGCAACCCGAACAAGTATATATCTTGGCTTCGATTGTAGAAGAAGAAACCAATTATGAATCGGATAAATACAAAATTGCCAGTGTATATATTAACCGATTAAAAAAGCAAATGCCTTTACAAGCATGCCCAACCATTAAATACGCAATGAACGATTTTACCATCACGCGTATTTATGAAAAATATTTAATCAACCCCTCTCCTTATAATACGTATAAATTTAAAGGACTACCACCAGGGCCTATTTGTACACCATCTCCCAAAACAATTGATATTGTATTGAATTCGCCAGCAACCGATTATATTTATTTTGTAGCTAAAAGCGACTTTAGTGGGTATCACCATTTCAGTAATAATTATCCAGAGCATAATAAATTTGCTATTGAATATCAAAAAGCACTAGACATTTATATGCAAAAGAAACAAACGGAAGAGCAAAAACCATAAGGATTTGACCAAACTAGAAAAAATAATAGTAAATCTTCCGCCTATTGCTTTTATCATACGTAAAAGCAAGGAATTGATCATTCCAGGCTTTCAAGGTATACCGTTATTTGATGTGGTATTGTTTTTTGCTCAACAGGTAAATAAAATAGGATTAAATGAAAGGGCTGCTGCTATTGCATTTAACTTAATCATGGCATTACCCGCCACATTGTTGTTTTTGTTTTCTATCATCCCCTATTTTCCTGAGTTCTTAGATTTAAAAGTGCAGATACTTACCCTTTTTAAAGACATCAGCCCTAGTTCAAATACCTATAAATTTATTGCCAATTTAATGGACGATTTAATGACCCGAAATGTGGGGATTTTCTCCTTCGGTTTCATTTTATTAATCTTTTATGCATCCAATGCAATGATGGCATTTATTAGAACTTTCGATAAATCTATCAGAGAGAAAGAAACATTTTTTCTGCACCAACGATGGAGAGCTATTAAACTTACAGGAATACTTATTTTATTAATCTTATCTACAACATTGGTTTTGTTAGGGCAAGAACAATTGTCTAGTATTATTCGAAAGCTTTTTCATTTAAGAAAAAGAACCATTTTGCCCTGGTTGAATGGGGTTAGATGGCTAATTATTGTTGGACTTTTCTTTTATGGCATTGCATTTATTTATCGTTATGCACCTTCGGTAAAAGAAAGATGGAAGCTTGTTTCACCAGGATCATTACTTGCCACTTTACTAACATTGGCAACAACCATTATTTTTTCTTATTGGGTAAATAACTTTGCCGCATACAACAAAGTGTATGGCTCTATCGGAACAGTGCTCATTTTAATGTTATTGATTTACATCAACGCATTAATTTTATTGATTGGCTTTGAATTAAATGTAAGCATCACGTATTTAACCAAATTAGCGAAGGAGAGAAAAGCAAAAGAACTATTAGAAAAAGAAATGGAGATAAAAAAATAAACAACAATTATTATTTGTAACGGTGTAAATTATTTTTTTTCATTCGCCATTTTTCCTTTTTCAAACCCCATTTTTCTATAAGTGCCGCAGCATCAGGGTGAATAATCGTTTCCCGATTATAATGACCAGCAATATTCTTTTGCCTATAAGCTTCGTAAATACTGATTGCACAAGCAACAGAGATATTTAAACTTTGAATCATCCCCACTTGAGGAATAGTAAAATTGCCATCGCATAAATTTCTGGTGGCTTCACTTACCCCATCATGTTCATTCCCAAAAACAAGGGCAACTGGCTGAGTGAAATCAATTTCGTATAAACCAATAGAATCTGAACCCAAGTGGGTAGAATAGATGTGCTTGTATTTTTTCCTCAATGCTTCAAAACATAGGTCAATATCATTAAACTGATGCACTGTAAGCCATTTAGCGGCACTACTGCTGCTTCTCACACCAAAATATCCATGCGGTGGAATGCGCGTATTAAGCACATAAATGTCCTGAATACCAACAGCATCACAGGTTCTCATTACAGCAGCAATATTATGAGGATCATCTACATTCTCCATCACAACAGCTAAATCGGGCTGTCTTTTTAGTAAAATTTCATTGATTTTATTGGTACGTTCTGGAGTCATACTATTCAATACCAACTAGTTTGTATTTATCAACTAATGGGATTTTTATGCGCAAAAATGAGGATTAGTATTGAATTTTTATTATATTTTTGTGTTGTACCCGTTCGTCAAACCCTATGACAACAATTCAAATGAAACGTGCAGAGCACTTGCTCTGGATAGTGCCATTATTATATGGTATTGTCACCAACAACTCTGCCCATGTAGACAGTGTGTTCATGTATTATAATGGGGTATACTTCACTTTTGGGTTTTTAATGGTAACTTTTTTCTTTCTTGTTGTACTAATAATCCCTTTCTTACTCCACTTATATTTACGTAAACTAGGAGAACGACAATTCATTTTATCTTGGCTACATGTAGCAATATCGCTACTCTTAATTATGGCGGTACTGTTCATCTTTAGCGTAAACCTACCTATCAATACCGGTTGGAGATATCATATAGGAGAGCTTACCCAATTTAGTAAATGGGAATATTATAATAATATGGCCGTAATCATCACACAAATATTTATTGCAATTCAAATTTTATTTAGTGTGTACAGTGTAGGAAGTATTATTCAGTTTCATATTGCAAAATTCCAAGAAAGAAAAGCAGTATATGAATACGATAATACTGGGTATGATGAATCTACAGATGCAATGGCTCAACAAATGACCGCTTAATTTATTCTAACTCTTTTCCCATTGCAGCTAATTTCATTTTAGTGGCCGTTTCTTTACCTAAATAACTTTCAATTCTTTTTTCAATTAAATAAATCAAGGGTGTAAGAATAATGGCCATGGTAAACTTGTAAGCATAATTTACCAAGCAAATAGCCATCACCAATTGCCAGCTCCAACCATTGCCAATTTTAAAGGCAATAAACAATACAATAAAACTATCAACTAATTGAGATACAACAGTAGAGCCAGTTGCCCTCAACCAAATCCATTTTTCACCGGTATGTTTTTTAATTTTATGAAATACGGTTACATCAATTATTTGGCTACCTAAGAATGCAACCAAACTTCCCAATATAATCCACATGCCCTGACCAAAAATACCTCCAAAAGCTGCTTGCATATTGGGGATACCTGCATCTTGTTTAGAGCCCACCCAAAAATCTGCAGGTGGAATATTCATGGCAGCATAAAAAATAATGAATGCATAGGAAATTAAAATCACTGCAGTATAACTAATTCTTCTAACTGCTTTTGGACCATAATATTCGTTTACGATATCGGTAATCACAAATTCCAATGGCCACAATAATACGCCGCAGGTAAGATTAAATGATAGCCCAGATTGACCAAAAATGGTAAAATTAGCAGGTGCAAACCCCAGTAATTTTTCCAAGGAAAAAATCTTTCCTCCAATACATTCTGCAATAAGTGCATTGGCAACAAAAAAAGCGGTAATTCCTAAAAATAACTTGGTAGACTTGTCTTTTAGAATATTGGTTATCATGCAGGCTATATTAAGAAAACGATTATTTGAATAATAAGTAGGGTTAAATTAAATAAACTAAGCCAAATGGGTAGGTCTATTTGCTTTTTATTGAGTAACAGTAGCCCAACCCAAATGTTCACCGCCAAATTAATAAAAGGAGCCAGCATCCAACCCAATAATATGATAACTGCGTTAATATCGGGCTGATGGATAAAATCATAGGTTCTTTGTATAACCAAGCAAACTATAAAAAGCAGGTTACTAATAAATGCAATTTTTGCAGTAAAACGAAGCGATTTCATCGTTTAAAGATAAAAATTTAGCCCATACTTAAACGCATTCATGAATTAAGCCAATACTTGCCTTTTCATATACGAACAATCAGCCCTTTTCCTTAGGTTTGCTGCATATAAAACACCATATGAATCGCATTAATTGGAAAGCCTTATTACCTCACGCTATTGCTATTGGCTTATTTTTAGTAGTTGCACTTATTTACTGTAAACCAGCTTTAGAGGGTAAAGTGCTACAACAGCACGACGTTACCCAATGGAAGGGAATGGCACAAAACTCTTTTCAATACAAAGAAAAACATGGTCATTTCCCTTTATGGACCAATGGTATGTTTAGCGGAATGCCTGCTTATCAAATTACGGGCATTAGCAATAACCCAATTTCAGTAGGTTATATTGGCAATTTACTCAGTTTGGGTTTACCCAAGCCTGCAGGTGTTTTTTTCTTAGCCTGCCTTTGTTTTTATTTCTTAACACAGGTACTTAAGATTAACCCTTATGTAGGCATTGTAGGTGCATTGGCTTATGCCACAACCCAATTATATTAGCAGCCGGGCACGATACCAAAATGAATGCGATAGCTTATTTGCCATCTATCATTGCTTCTTTATTGCTTATTTATGATAAAAGATATTTATGGGGGGCCGCATGCACTGCATTATTTACCGCCTTATTATTGGGAGCAAACCACTTACAAATTACGTATTACAGTTTCATCATCATTGCCATGATGAGTATTGCTTTTGCTATCAAATGTTTTGAAGAAAAAGCGTTCAATCATTTATTTAAAGCTGCAGGTATTGCACTGGTTGCTGCTTTCTTGGGTATCTTAATTAATGCTACTACCCTGCTTACCACTTATGAATATTCAAAAAGAACCATTAGAGGCGGAAGCGTTTTAGCTGATGGAAAAACCAATGTTACCAAAACAGGTTTGAGTAAAGACTATGCATTAAGTTATAGTATTTATAAAACAGAACCATTGGTAATGATGTTTCCTCGTTTATACGGAGGAAGTAGCAATAATTTAGAAGTAGAGGAAGGTAAATCAAAAGCTATAGAAGCATTACAACAAATGCCACAGCAACTAGGTCAACAATTGCAGGGAGCATTACAGTTTTATTGGGGAGGAATTGATGGGGTTGGAACTTCAGGACCACCCTATGCAGGAGCTATCATATGTTTCTTGGCATTAATAGG
>VIKJ01000097.1 GCA_008080615.1 Chitinophagaceae bacterium
ATATTCAATTTATGGGCTTCATGCATTACAGCAAGCCATTCGTCTGCCCCACATTTACCTTTTGAAATTAAGCGGCGAACCCTATCTACTAATATCTCTGCACCCGCGCCAGGCAAGGAATCTAGCCCACTTTCCTGTAAGGCTTTGAGTACATCATGATGACTCATTTTTTCTAGCTTGGCAATATGCGCTACTTCTGGCGGCCCAAGAGCATGCAATTTCAAGGCAGGATATTCTTGCTTTATTTGGCGAAAAGTATTGGTATAAAAATCAAGCCCTAATTCTGGATGATGACCACCTTGTAGCAACAATTGATCACCACCATACTTAAGAGTTTCTTCAATTTTTTTTCTGTAAGCTGGCATTTCGGTGATATATGCCTCAGCATGCCCTGGGATTCTGTAAAAATTACAAAACTTACAATTAGCGATACACACGTTAGTGGTATTTACATTGCGATCTATTTGCCAAGAAACCTTGCCATGAGGAACTTGAATTTTTCTTAGCTCATCGGCAATATGCATCAAATCGGCTAATGGAGCTTGTTCAAATAAAAACATGCCCTCTTCCTTGGTAAGAAATTCAAAGGCAAGGGCTTTTTGGTATAAATCGGCTAACTGCATAATTATAGTTGAACTTAAATAACAAAGGTAATGTTGTTATTGTTGAATGGTGCAACCTTATTCTAATTTGATATGTCTATATTTATATTTTTTAATATGACGAAAAAATGCTTGCTTGGCCTGGCCTTATTGATTTGTTTTACCAGCTATTCGCAGGAAGAATTTGTAGCACCCGATTGCATACTCATCACCAAAATTCCGTTTACTCAGCTTTCTGGCGGTATAATTATTGTTAGGGCAAAGCTTGATCAATATCCAGATTCACTCAATTTTGTATTTGATACTGGCAGTGGGGGAACTTCTCTAGATTCAGCAACAGCGGCCGATTTAAAACTGCCCTTGGTTAAGAGCGATAAAACCATCAGGGGAATTGCAGGGTTTAGAAAGGTAGAATTTGCTGAGAACCATCAACTAAATTTTAAAGACCTTACTGCAGATAGGTTAGATTTTCATATCAACGACTATGAATTACTTACCAGCGTATATGGGGTAAAAATTGATGGCATTATTGGGTATAGTTTTATTCGGAGATATGTAATCAAAATAGATTACGATGTAAACCAGTTAGAAATTTATTCGCCAGGTAATTTTAGATACCCTAGGGGTGGGCAATTGCTCAGACCCAGCTTTACTACCTTACCAAGACAAATAGCTCAGATAGAAGATGGCAGACAAATCTATAATCGTTATATTTTTGATACTGGTGCAGGATTGTGCTTTTTACTGTCTAGAGATTTTGTAGAAGACAGCAGTTTATTTAAACCCAATAGAAAATTTTATCCTACACAGGCCGAAGGTTTGGGAGGCAAAAAACAAATGGAGTTAACCGTAGTAAAATCTGTAAAAATTGGGGCTTTTAAATTTAGGAATGTACCTGTTCATGTTTTTGATGACACTTACAATGTTACATCATATCCTTTACTAGGCGGAATTTTAGGGAATGACTTACTAAGAAGATTCAATGTGATTTTAAATTACCCACAACAAAGTATTCATATTAAACCCAATAGCCATTTCAACGAACAGTTCGATTATAGTTATACAGGATTAGGCATTTACTTAATTGATGGAGAAATAAGGGTGATTGATATAATAAAGGATTCTCCTGGAGATAAAGCAGGTTTTAAAACAGGGGATGTGATTTTTTCTGTAGAAAGTAACTACTCTAAAAATATACAAACCTACAAAACCCTATTCCAGAATGCCATTGGAAAGATCAAGACCATCATTTTTAGAGATCAAACACCTATGGTACTTACCCTTGATGTAAAAGATATTCGCAAATAAGGATACCCATTCAATTACTATATATATACACAATAACCTATTTTGCAATACGATTAAGTGAGATATGATACAATACAACCGATTTGTACTAGATAATGGATTAACGGTGTTGGTTCATGAAGACCAAGCTACTCCAATGGCAGTAGTGAATGTTTTATATGATGTAGGCGCAAGAGACGAGCAGGCTAATAAAACAGGATTTGCTCATTTATTTGAGCATTTAATGTTTGGAGGAAGTATACATATTCCCGATTATGACGAACCGCTGCAAAGAGCTGGTGGAGACAATAATGCATATACTACACACGACCTTACCAATTACTATTGCCAGTTGCCTGCTCAAAATATTGAAACGGCATTTTGGTTAGAAAGTGATCGAATGTTGAGTTTGGGATTTAGTGAAAAGAGTTTGGCCGTGCAGCGAAAAGTGGTTTGTGAAGAGTTCAAAGAACACTATTTAAATAAACCATATGGAGATGTGTGGCATAAAATGCGCGAACTAGCTTATGCTGTTCATCCTTATCGATGGATGACGATTGGTAAAGAATTAAGTCATGTAGAAAACGCACATATTGATGATGTAAAAGCATTTTTCTTTAAACATTATCGCCCAGTAAATGCCATATTGGTAGTGGCAGGTAATGTAAAAACCGAGGCAGTAAAACAATTAGCACAAAAATGGTTTGGCCCTATTCCCATGGGTGAAAAATACATTCGTTGCCTACCCAAGGAACCTAAACAATTAGAAGCAAGAAAATTATCTGTTGAAGCTAACGTACCATTAGATGCATTTGTAAAAACATGGCATATGGATGCCCGTTTAGAAAAAGGATACTATGCAGCCGATCTATTAACAGAGATTTTAGGTGGTGGTGGATCTTCCAGATTGTATCAAGCAATTGTGAAAGAGAAAAAATTATTTTCCAATTTAGACTGCTATCATTTTGGATCGATGGATGCTGGATTAGTTACCATCGAAGGCAAATTGGTAAAAGGTGTTACGATGGAGCAGGCAGACAATGCCATTACCGAGGAACTGGAAAAAATTAAAGAAACAATTGTTGCAGAAAACGAATTGCAAAAAGTAGTCAATAAAACAGAAAGTGTAATTGCATTTGAAGATATGAGCGTTATGAGCAGAGCAAGTAGCTTAGCCATGTACGAATTATTGGGAGATGCAACATTAATGAATACAGAGTTAAACAAGTATAGAGAAGTAACTCCATCCGATTTACACTTTTATGCAAATGAAATTTTTAGAGAAAGTAATAGCAATACTTTATACTATAACGCCAAGCAATAGATTAATTAGCAGATAATGACTTTGAATAGAAAAATAACGCCTCCTATAACTGATGCAGTAAGTTTCGACTTGCAGTTGAAGAAATGCGACACTTATCATTTGGATAATGGCGTACCCGTTTATAGTATGAATGCAGGAGCGCAGGAGGTATTAATGATTGAGTGGGTATTTTATGCTGGCAACTGGTACGAGCAAAAGAATATAGTAGCAGCAAGTACCAATTTCATGTTAAAAAATGGAACGCATCAAAAAAATGCTTTTGCCATTAATGAATATTTTGAATTTTACGGAGCCTATTTAAACAGAAGCTGTTACAATGAAACGGCTACCATTACTTTACATTGCTTAAGTAAACATATTCATGAATTATTGCCTGTTGTGGCAGAAATTATTACTGAAAGTATTTTTCCTGAAGAAGAATTAAATACCTACCGCAGAAATCAAAAGCAAAGACTAGAAGTAAACTTAAAGAAATGTGATTTTATTGCCAATAGATTAATTGATGAATATGTATATGGCATTCATCATCCTTATGGAAAATATACATCTACATTGGATTATGACCAACTGAATCAAGAAGAGTTGGTTGCCTTTTATGAGAAATTTTACAAAGAGGGAAACTGTACCATATTTACTGCCGGGCAAGTTCCTGCCGATTTACCGAATACATTGAATACCGTTTTTGGTGGGCTACCCTTACAAAAAAGACCCGTTCCAAATATCCAATACACATTGCGCCCAGCAACAGAAAAGAAATACAATATAATTAACGATGAAGCGGGTGTGCAAGGTGCAGTTAGATTGGCAAGGCCATTTCCCAATAGGCACCATCCAGATTTTCAGAAAGTACAAATATTGAACAATATTTTTGGTGGATTCTTTGGTTCTCGTTTAATGAGCAATATTAGAGAAGACAAAGGCTATACCTATGGCATTCATAGTTATATTCAAAATCATATTCATGATTCAGCATGGCTAATTAGTACCGAAGCAGGAAGAGCTGTTTGTGAACCAACTATTGAAGAAGTATATAAAGAAATGCATATACTTTGTAATGAACCAATAGAAGAAGATGAATTAAGTTTAGTGCGCAATTATATGATTGGCTCGGTATTAGGAGAATTAGACGGACCATTTCAGCTAATTTCTAGATGGAAAAACTATGTGTTGAATGGAATAGACGAAACCTATTTTTATAAAAGCGTAGAGCTAATAAAATCAACCAGCGCGGAAGAATTACAAGATTTGGCAAAAAAATACCTGAATCCCGAATCTTTTTACGAACTTATCGTAGTTTAAATGATATACTATGGGCAGATTCTTTACTAAAACAATTGCTACAGCAGTTGCTGTATTAATTGCAGCTTACATACTTTCTGGAGTTGTAGTAAACGACACTTTAACTGCACTAATGGTTGCAGCAGTATTGGGCTTGTTAAATAATTTTATTAAACCTATATTAATTATACTCACCATACCCATTACTGTATTAACTCTGGGCATATTTTTATTGGTCATCAACGTATTCATAATACAGTTGGTAGATAAGATAGTACCCGGATTTACTGTAGATGGTTGGTTTACTGCCTTATTTTTTGGCTTCCTTGTATCACTGGTTACTTCCGTAATAGAATCAATCATTGGTTCACCAGAAAAATCAAAAAATAAAACGCAATAATCAACTATTGCTTAATGCTTGAAAATACATATAGCATTTCTGTAGCTATCTGTTGCGATCTTTCTTTATACACTGCTTCTTGCTGTGGAGTTCCATCCGAAATTTTGGGATCCTCATACATTATTTTTAAGCGAGCTTCTGCACCAAAAACAATGGGGCAGGTTTCATCTGCATGAGAACAAGTAAGTACCGCAGCATAATCTTTATTGGGATTAGGTGCATCCGTATATTTTTTTGAGAACGCATCAATTGCAGCATGCTGGTTACTATATTGAACCTGATAATGCGGATTGCTACTATTGTCTGTTGTAGTAATTACAAAGCCGTTCAAACGTAAAGTATTTACTGAGCAGGTGATTGCTGAAACACCATAATATGCAGCAGCAGTTTGCGCCCATATTTGCCCAAAATGACTTCTGCGAGAATTATGCGTACAAATAAAAGTGAGTTGCACCGGCTGTTTTTTTGTGAGTTTTTGCTGAATATAATTACTCAATTCATCTAAGGCAAGCTTACGACTTTGAGGAATCGTTTCAAACTTTGTAGCACATAACTTAAGATAAGCATCAATAGATGGAAAAATGTCTGCAGCATTAGTTGCCATAGAAAATAAATTTAATAAGCTGATGATGAATATTTTTTTTAGTTGCATTTATTGAATATGTGTAGTGTAATATTTTTTCTTAAACCAAAAAGCCAAATTTACCAATGCTATAAGGGCTGGCACTTCTACGAGAGGGCCAATTACCCCTACAAATGCTTGGCCGCTATTCATTCCAAAAACACCAATAGCTACAGCAATAGCCAACTCAAAATTGTTACCAGTTGCTGTAAATGCTATACTGGTATTTCTTGCATAGTCGGCGCCCATCCATTTTCCTACAAAAAAGCTCATCACAAACATTACAGAGAAATAAATGATTAAGGGAACAGCAATACGTAGTACATCAAGTGGAATTTGAATAATCAAATTTCCCTTTAGGCTAAACATGAGTATGATGGTGAATAAAAGCGCAATGAGGGTAATGGGAGAAATAAACGGAATGTATTTCTTATTGAACCATTCTTCACCCTTCCAATAGATTAAAGTATATCTGCTTATTAATCCAGCAGCAAAAGGAATACCTAAATAAATGCCCACCGATTTAGCAATTTCTGCAATGGTAATATTTACAGCTAGTCCTTTAATGCCAAATAAAGGAGGTAGTACGGTAATAAATAGATACGCATAAAAACTATAAAAGAATACTTGAAAAATACTGTTGAGCGCTACTAGGCCTGCAGCATATTCCCTACTACCCTCTGCCAATTCATTCCAAACAATTACCATGGCAATGCACCGGGCTAAGCCAATTAAAATAAGCCCTATCATGTACTCGGGATAATCACGTAAGAATACGATTGATAATACAAACATAAGTATCGGACCAATAACCCAATTAAGCAGCAATGAAGCACCTAAAACTTTGGTATCACTAAAAACCGCTTTCATTTTTGAATAATCTACCTTGGCCAATGGAGGATACATCATGAGTATTAACCCAATGGCCAATGGAATATTGGTGGTGCCACTAGACACCATTTGCATTGAATTAGCTACACCAGGATTAAAATATCCTATAGCAATGCCTATTATCATTGCAGCAAAAATCCAAAGGGTAAGATACTGGTCTAAAAAAGATAATTTTTTTCGAACAAGTGGTTGGCAATTTTCCATATCGATTCTTTTCCTTAATTAACAACAGCCCGATCCTGGTGTACAGCAAGCAGCTTTGATGGGCTTTTCTGCATACACGGTAACACTAAAAATACCAGTGTCTCCATTTTTAAAATCGGCTAATTCTTTTTCATTTAAATAATTTACCAAAATATCGTCGGGTATAATAATAGCTTTTTCTTTTTGCAAAACAATATTGGTAAAGCCATTGGCATGAATCAATTCCATATATACTTCTTTTTGAATGGCCCCAGCTACACAGCCTGCATACATTTCTGCATCCTTACGCAATGCTTCTGGTAATTGACCAACCAATACCACATCGGAAATACTAAAATGTCCTCCTTGTTTTAGCACACGAAATATTTCTTTGAATACGCCATCTTTATTAGGCACCAAATTCAACACACAATTGCTTACTACTACATCTGCTATATCAGATGCCAAGGGCATATCTTCTATATCACCTTCTCTAAATTGTACATTATCAAATTGTAGTTTGGCAGCATTGGCTTTTGCCTTTGCAATCATTGCAGGAGTAAAATCAATACCAATTATTTTTCCTGTTTCACCCGCTTCAGCTCTTGCAACAAAACAATCGTTGCCAGCACCACTGCCTAAATCTACTACAGTATCTCCTTTCTTAATTTTAGCAAATTGTGTAGGCAAGCCACAACCTAAACCCAAGTCGGCATCTGCATTATATCCTTCCATCTTGGTATAATCATCGCTCATAATATTGTACACTTCTGTACTGCATCCACCAGCACCACAACAAGAGGATAAATTTTGCTCAATGCTTTGATCTGCAATAGCAGCATATTTTTCTTTTACTAATTCTTTTAAAGCTTGTTCGTTTTTCATGATTTTATTTTTATTATTTAACAACAGGAATTGGCCTGCTGATCTTTTAGCTTATTAAATAAATGATTGAATGATTGATTAAATTTTTCGAATGCTTTCCAATTAATGCAATAACAACTTCTTGGGCCTTCTACTGTGCCTTTAATTAATCCGGCATCTTTTAATTCTTTTAAGTGTTGAGAAACTGTAGACTGTGCCAGCGGAAGTACTTCTACAATTTCACCACATACACATTCATTTTTTTGTGCCAATACTTTTAAGATAGCAATACGTGCAGGATGGGATAATGATTTTGCAAATACAGCCAACTCTTGTTCGGCTTTTATAAACTCTGCTAATTTTGGGCTAGCCATATTAATCGTTTTTGTACGATAAGCAAAGCTAAGTAGAAAAATGATTCATCGTATAAAACCGATAATGAATTTTTAAAATTATTTCTACTTTAATAATCATTACCATATAAAGATTCCACATGCTGCCTAATGAGAATAGATCTAACCTTAACTCTATTACATATATCTAATCTGTCCGTAGTTATACTAGATACAAGCTGAGCTATACTATATATAGTATGATCATTAGTATATATAGTAAGGCCATTTATTTGATTTTATTGCCCATTTTACCCGATAAACCATTTATCACTTCATTTTGCCATTCATCCCATTTGCAAAAATGAGCAAAATCACAATCAATTGATTATCAGCTAATTATAGTAAGCCAACTTCTAAACGCAACCTATTACTTCAAAATACTTGGTACTATGTGTTGCACAGTACTATAAAAACCCCCATCTTTGTGTAGTCAATAACAACAAACAAAAACAATTAAAAAATAAAGTCATGAAAACGCAAACAACTATTCTCGCAGAAACAACAACCGTAAAAGTTAGCAAACCAGTTTTTGGTTTAGCAGATTTTTGGAATTTGGAGCGCATGCGCAGAGTAAGATCTCCTAGAAGAAACCTGAACTAATCGCTCCCATCAATCACCCTCATTAAAAACAATTATCATGGATATTCAAAACACACAGAGTCAGATGCGGAAGGGCGTGTTGGAATTTTGTATCCTGTCTATCATTCGCCAAGGGGAAGTTTATCCCTCAGATTTGGTAGACAGAATGAAAGCCGCCAATCTTCATATTCTGGAGGGAACACTCTATCCCCTACTTACCAGATTGAAGAATGCCGAATTGCTTACTTACCGTTGGGTGGAAAGCAATAGTGGACCCCCACGCAAATATTTCGTGATGACCGATAAAGGACTAACTTTTTACGGTGAACTCGAAAGAACCTGGCAGGAACTGGCCGATGCAGTTCAGGTGCTAACCCAACCAGCTGCACCGCCAGCATCAGATAACCAAACTAACCTTAACCAAGATTAAACTTACATACCATGAAAAAGGTAATAAATATAAACTTCCAGGGCAGGATCATACCTATTGAAGATACCGCTTACGATGTACTAAAGCAGTACGTAGAAAGCCTGCGCCGTTTCTTTGCAAATGAAGAAGGAAGAGATGAAATCATCAACGATATTGAAGGTAGAATTGCCGAATTATTTGGCGAAACCCTAAAAAAAGGCAGCACTTGCATTACAGAAGACGATGTGCAAAGGGTAATTGCTGGTATGGGTAGACCCGAAGATTTTGAAGGCGAAGAGAGCAATATGCAATCGCAACTTGGCGGAGAAAAAAGCGAAGAAAACAAAGGTCAACACCAATATCGCCCTAATGCCGAACCAGATGCTAGCAGTAGCAGAGGCAGATTATATAGAGACAAGAACGACAAAATTTTAGGAGGTGTATGTAGTGGCGTTGCAGCTTACTTCAGAATTGATCCTACCATTGTTCGATTAATTTTTGTACTCTTCACTTTTAGTGGTGGAGCTGGATTCTTATTGTATATTTTATTCTGGATTATTCTGCCTGCACGTCCATTAGATAATGTGCCTTCTACCAAACGCTTATACCGTAACCCAGAAGAAAAAGTGGTGGCAGGTGTAGCAAGTGGTATTGCCACTTATTTTGATATTGCTATCTGGATTCCAAGATTAATATTCGCCATGCCATTGGTAGTGGGTATCATTTCATCTTTATTCAGATCTGCCTTTTGGTTTGATATCAATCCTTTCCCAGGATTCATCTTTGGATCATTTGGTGGTACCTTATTTGTAGTGTACGCTGTGTTATGGGCCGTAATTCCCGAAGCAAAAAGTGCTTCGGAGAAACTAGAAATGCGCGGAGAAAAAGTAGACTTGAATACCATTAAAAATACCATTCAAGAAGACTTAGAAGGATTTAAAGTACGTGCAGAAAAATGGGGTGGAGAATTTTCTGAAAAAGCCAAAGAATTTGGTTCAGAATTTGGAAGCACTGTTAGCCAAAAAAGTAAGCAATTTAGTTCTGAAGCTTCACATGCAACCAAGAGTGGTGGAGGTAAAGTATTAAATGCCATCGGCATCTTATTCAAAGCATTCTTCTTATTTATCGCAGGCATTATTGCATTTGCTTTATTAATTGCTTTAATTGCGGTAATGGTTGCTAGTGTAGGTGTATTTCCACTAAAGAGTTTTCTCTTAGAAGGATTCTGGCAAAACTTTTTAGCCTGGAGCACTTTGATACTCTTCTTATTTGTTCCGGTAGTAGGTATTGTTATCTGGCTAATTAGAAGAATCATTGGTGCAAAATCTGGAAGCAGATACCTTGGATTTACATTTGGAGGCTTAGTGTAGTGTGTTTAGCGGCTTTTATTACCCAAGATTTTGATGCACGTGCAAGAGATAAAAAAGACATTAACATTGTACAGCCAAGTACCCAAAAACTGGTAATAAAAGTGGCAGACACAAAAGCGCAAGTAATTGGCAAGTGGATTAAATTAGATGGTATTGTAAGCATGGACAATGATAGTTTGGTATTGAATAATATCAACCTCAGAATTGCAAAAAGCAGTGACTCTTTATACCATGTTTATTATCATAAATTCAGCAATGGCAAGGATGAGGAAACAGCACTAAAAAATATTGAGCAAATCAACTATGGTCTTGTTCAAGCAGATAGCATGATCTATACAGAGGTTTTAACCTAAAAAGGGGCACCAAGTTTCGCAATCAAGGAGTAGTAGTAACCATTCAAGTTCCTATTGGCAAAAAAATCATGTTCGATAGAAATGTATTTAGAAGACTCAACTGGTTTAATATCAACCATAACAATAGAGACTATGAGTGGGATGATGATTGGAACGACGGTATCGACTCTAGAGGATTTAACACCAATATTGAATATATCATGACACCGGGAGGTTTAGAAAGAGTGAACAAGAACGATGATGACCGCAACTTTGATGGTGATAATAATGATGATGGATCGAATAACGCTGTAGAAGAGTTTAAGAAAAGTAAGGAAGAATTAAAAAGAGAGTACGAACGCAAAAAGAAAGAAGCAGAAGACTTAAAGAAAGAATTAGATAAGCCAGTAGATACTACCCGTTACCGTTATCAAAAAGTAACCTATGTAGAGCCAGCTAACCAACAACAAAAAATAGCAGGCAAAACAAAAGAACACGCCGAAATGATCGATTTAGGATCAGAAGCAAGCAGACTGTCCTTATTACAACTACAGTCATAAACTAGGTTGGTACCAGGTTGGAAAAAAAGAACCTCGTCTCTTGGTTGGGATGGGGTTCTTCATAAAATAAAAACACTGTTATGAGAAAAGTTGGTTTATTAATTGTTCTAGCAATACTATTTTTAGTTTGCTGTAAACAGAATCGTAATCGAACAACCAAAAGTGGCGATGTTAAAGTAACCATTTCTGAAACTGGCAAAGAATACCGATTCAAAGCGTATTTTGAAAAAGAAAAAACAGCTACTGTTCAAACCTATATTGCAGCACAGACTAGGATAAATGATCTGTTTAAGAATTATCAAACAAATAAAGAAGTGATTTTATCAGATGATACAAAGTTCCAACTAAAGTCTAAGATGGGTTATGTTGAGATGGTATTAGATAAAAGAGCCAATGATGATATCTCATTAAAGAGTATAAAAGAACTCAGTAATGGAATCAAGGAAAAAATATTGGCCAAGAACTAGTCTTTAAGAATCATAAACCGTTGGTTTGGCTTATTTTTGTCACTCAAAAATGAGTCTAATGAAGAATACCCCTTTTACACAAAAACATATTGACTTTGGAGCTAAAATGGCAGAGTTTGCCGGATACAATATGCCCATTAGTTATACCGGTATTAACGATGAACATGCAGCAGTAAGAAAAAATGCTGGCGTTTTTGATGTAAGCCATATGGGTGAGTTTATTTTAAAAGGAGAAAATGCCCTAGACCTTATTCAACGAGTAACATCGAATGATGCTAGTAAAATTACCGATGGTCAAGCCCAATACAGCTGTTTGCCCAATACAACAGGTGGTATTGTAGACGACTTAATTGTTTACTGTATAGAGCAGAACAAAACCTATATGTTGGTGGTAAACGCTTCCAATATTGAAAAAGATTGGAATTGGATTACTGCATACAATACCAAGGGGGTTGAAATGCATAATATTAGTGA
Source organism: Chitinophagaceae bacterium (assembly GCA_008080615.1). Classification (GTDB taxonomy): domain Bacteria; phylum Bacteroidota; class Bacteroidia; order Chitinophagales; family Chitinophagaceae; genus Sediminibacterium. The sequence goes on from VIKJ01000097.1 coordinate 12,038, forward strand.
CAAAACTTGCTTGCTAGCCATTCAAGGACCCAATGCAACCAAGATACTACAGCCACTTGCTGGTGTTGATATCATGAATTTGAAGTACTATACTTTTGTAAAAGGCACATTTGCAGGGGTAGAAAATGTACTAATTAGCGCAACAGGCTATACCGGATCGGGCGGTGTTGAAATATATTTTGAAGACAGCAATGGTGCAGCCGATAAAATTTGGGATGCCATATTTGCTGCAGGTAGCCCACAAGGATTAAAACCCATCGGATTAGGAGCAAGAGACACACTTCGTTTAGAAATGGGTTATTGCCTTTACGGAAATGACATTAATGATACTACTTCACCATTAGAAGCAGGGCTTGGATGGATTACTAAATTCACTAAACCCTTTACCAATAGTGAAGCATTGCAAGCACAAAAAGCTGCAGGTGTTACCCGCAAACTGGTAGGTTTTGAAATGTTAGAGCGCGGTATTCCAAGACATGATTATATTATTAAAGATGCCAATGGTAACCCTATTGGCGTAGTAACCAGCGGAACCCAAGCACCTACATTAAATAAAGCAGTTGGCTTGGGATATGTAGCAACAGCCCATGCAGGCATCGACAGTGAAATATACATTGATATTAGAAACACCTTAGTAAAAGCCAAAGTGGTGAAAGCGCCGTTTGCTTAAATCATTTTTGTTTGCACTTATTATATTGAAGCCCATGAAAGTATAGATATACTAATCATGGGCTTCTTCCGTTATTACTGTAATGAAAAAATTGATTGTATTGGTAGGGTTGAGCGTTTTAGTATTAAGCGCTTGTCATAGAAAAACAGGTACTGGAGGTAGATCTGGTAGTGAAACTGGAATGGCTTCTTTTTATGCCGATAAATATGATGGAAGAAAAACCAGCAATGGAGAAATATTTAGACAGTCTAAATTAACTGCTGCACATAAAACCTTGCCCTTTGGTACTAAAGTAAAAGTAACCAACCTCAATAATGGCAAATCGGTTAAAGTACGCGTAAATGATCGGGGACCCTTTATTGCAGGAAGAATAATTGATTTAAGTAAATCAGCTGCAAGAAAAATAGATCTTCAAAATGCAGGAGTAGCAAAAGTAAAAATTAAATATTAGCCTGTGAACTTATTAAATACTAAGATATTCTGCTATTGTAATTATTTCAGTTTTGCCAATTTTCTTTAATACCAATAAATCTCTATCACCTGTAATCAGGTGAGTCGCCTTACCATCTTTTGCAATAGATAGAAGAAAATTATCTTTAGGATCACGACAAACATTAATAATTGACTTTATTTTAATGAACTCAGCTTTGTCATTAATATTAGCAAGTAGATTCTTTATATCACTCTCAGAAAAGTATTTCTTAAACTTTGGGCGGTTAGCCACCTCAAGAAACTCTTCTAATAATTCTTGGCTAAATAATATTGTTGCATGATTACTTTTAAGTAACTCATCAATTTTAGATAAATCTCTTGTTAGTAAATAACTTATCCAAAGATTAGTATCAATGATAATTCTATGCTTTGCTTTTTGCATAGCGCTTAGTTCTAACAGCTTCTACTTCCTTAGTTATTTCCTCCAATGAAGGCGGCTTTAAAGAAGACTTTTTCCTTATCCGATTAACAACCTTTAAAAATGGATCTGAAGAGGACATTTCAGTAATTGAAATGAGATTCATTTCGGCAAGGTCTTTTAGCAATTTACCTGCCTTGGGGTTTAATATGTCAATTTTATAGGTCATTGTTACTCAAATATACAATATTTTAGAAACCAATAATAATCATAAGCTAATATCAAATATTAGCCTGTTGTACAATTTGTACTGCATTCTTCCCTACTTTCTTATACCCATAATCATAGCAAAAGATAAAAGTATCATTGCGCTGATTTTTCTCTTGATGGGTGTAATGCATGGCATTAAAGCCTTGTATAAATAAAGTGCTTAAAGGAATAGGCTTCTTCGCAGGATGTATTGAATAAGTTGCAGCCAAAATTTGCCTATTCTTTTGCAATAAGTAATTGATTCTTCTAATGTAATTAGTTCGGTTGCCCAATTGCTCGTTGTGGAAACTACTTCTGCAATAATTATTACAAAATTTTTTATCTGTTCTGCCTACTAATTTTTTACTACAAGTATCTAAAATAATCAATGCCACTAATTGGTATCTAGTAGAAATACCTATTTATATTGTCGAAAGAACGGAATTTGAATTATCCTTTTAGTGCCTGCAATACTTCCTTAATTGCCAATTCATTTTGGGTAGGTGTGTAATGAAAATGTTGATTGAATTTAGCAGAATCAAAAAAATAAGGCCGATCGTATTGGTACAACATTTCGGGCATTTCTTTTAAAATAGGAATAAAAATACCCAGCAATTTAATGGCCCATGCAGGCAAAACCTGCATTTTGTTTTTAGCCCCCATTTCATTGGCAATCATCGTAGCCCATTCTCTACCTGTTAACAAATCACTGTCTACAGGCAGGTTCCATATTTGATTAAATGTAATAGAATCATTGCCTAACATGGCCGTTCCTTTTGCTAAATCGGGCGTGTAACCAAAACTATGTACAACATCGGCATTACAAAACCATTGCGCAGGTTTGCCTTTTACAAAATTATCGTACACTAAATTCAGCAACATGCTTTTCTCTTTGATTGGCCCAAAGAAATCTGGGGCGCGCGCAATCGTGGCATTGATTTTTCCTTTTTCTACCGCTTCCATAATCATACGATCAACTGCTGCTCGTACTTGCCCTTTTTTGCTTGCAGGATTAATGGGTGAAGATTCTGTTATATGCCCAACATGATTGGGATCAATAGCATAAATATTATCGAAGAAAACCAATTTAGTTTGATGCGCTGCACAAGCATCAATTACAGCTTGCATAAAAGGAGGCCATTTTTCTTGCCATACAGATGTTTTATAATCAAACCCTATTGTTACATAACAAACTTCACTCCCTTCTATTGATTTAAATAATTGATCTCGATTATTTAAATCTGCTACAAATAATTGATCGGTTTCATTTATTTTTTTAGGCGTTCTACTAACTAGGCGAATATCTGTTGTAAAGGATACGAGTGATTTAGCCAATTCAATTCCAATAGAACCTCCAGCACCCAAAATGGTTTGCATATGCTATTTTTTATACTACAATATACTAATTCAGTGGCATAAATAAGGATGATCAAATTGTAAAGCAAGTAGTTAAAGTACCCTGCGCATAAAGACCTATATATGCTTACAAACGTTTACAAACGCATACTAACGCAAGCAAGCGTTTAAAATATACAATGCCATTGTAGGGTGATTCATATTTGTTGAGTGAACGGCAGTACGCACTGCTATTTTAAAAATTAATAAACTGAACCGTTATGAATGCAGTAAAAAACAAAGTACAACTAATTGGCAATTTGGGACAAGACCCCGATGTAAAATCGATTGGTGAAGACAAAAAAGTAGCCCATATAAGTGTAGCTACCAATGAAAATTATCGAAATGCCAAGGGCGAAAAGGTAACCGAAACCCAATGGCATAATGTAGTAGCTTGGGGTAAACTCGCAGACATTGCAGAGAAATACCTAGTGAAAGGAACCGAAGTAGTGATTGAAGGAAAACTTATTAATAGAAATTATACCGACAAGCAAGGTGTAAAAAAATATGTAACTGAAATACAGGCCAACGAGTTATTGATCTTAACGAAGAAACCTTAATCCGTTCCCCCCGCTCCTAGAGCTCATCAGAGTTCAATTCAGCAATACCTTACCGTAAATCAGTAGGCTTGGGTGGTTCCCCCTTTTCTGCCCGGCCTTGGCTACATATAACCAAAGCGGCCAGGTTATTTTTGCCAACTTCTTATGTGCAGGAAACTCTGCCGTTAATGCACGATATGCAGTATATAAAATAAAGGGTAAGATAATGGCCGCTAAAAATATATGGGTAGCCAAAAGAATATAGTATGCTATTCGGCTTGCGCCAACAGCTGCTTTTTCTATTTCACTTACCACTCCATCATGATTGGCGTCTCCAAATTTCGCCTCTCCTGCTAATAAATGGTGGGCTATATAAGATACCAAAAACAACACAGATAAAATCAACGCAGTCATCATCAATTGTTTATGCAATACATATTTCTGTTGCTTTACAGCAACAAGCGCAGCTACCAATAAAATAGCAATGGTAGTATTGATAAAAGCATTGGCCATTGCAAAAATGTGCACATCAAAACCAAGCTGAACATCTAATTTTATTTTCCCCAATAGTACTACTACCGTAAATACGACTACTGAAAAAATACCAATCAGCCAGGCGGCTTTTTTATCGTTTTTTTCAATACTTGCTGCTAACATAAAAGCTAATTTTCAACTTCAATTAATATTTTTAATTAATCAATAACTCAATTCTACTTAAACCAATCCTGTATCAAATGGTTGAATACCTATCCATTTATTTTTCTTCGGTTGCTCATATAAAACACAAAAAACGTAATTGCTAAAACAATGATCAACCAAAGCCAACTTAAATCTATAATGTCTCTGAATATTTTATTCTTCTTCGATTTATCTTTTTCTAGTAAGAGTGTCCCTATATCTCTAGAAAGTTTCATCATATCCGAAGAATCCAAGCCATTATAATAGCCGCGCACAATTCTTTCTTTATCGAGCAATACAAATCTGTTGGTATGAACAAAATCGGGGCTAATGGGTTCTTCACTAAACTTATCTACCCTCAATTCTTCAAATGCAAATTTATAAATGGAATCTTTACTGCCAGTAAGCATCCACCAGTTATCGTGGTTAACACCAAATCGATCTGCATAATCTTTTAATACTTGCACCGAATCATTTTCGGGATCAACCGTAAAGGAAATAAACTGTACAATGGATGTGTCAATTTTATTGCGCACATTTCCACCCTTTTTAAATGACTGTTGCAATTTTGCCATGTTCCTAGTAAGCCTTGGACAAATGCTTCTACAACTAGTAAAGAAAAAATCAACTACTAAAATCTTTCCTTCTTTATCGTACAAGCTAACCGAATCTCCTAACTGATTGCGCATATGAATATTGGCTGTTTTATGCCATATGCTATCATCCACCACTTTTCCTTTTACAACTTTTGTAATTACGGTATCAATTAAATATTTGCGGGGCATATCTACTGCATGCTCACTTGCTGTTCTTAAAATAAGATAACAGGTAATGGGAATTCCCAATGCAATCATCAAACCCAAAATTGCTTTTCTATTCATAATACTGCTTATAAGAAAAAACCATCCCTAAGCGGGATGGTTCAATTAGTATAAAATTATTTGTGTAATCTTAGTGCTATTAGTGTGCCGCTTTAGGAGCTTCCGGAGTAGCTGCTGGAGTTGCTTCTTTTTTCTCTTCGTGTTTTGCAGCTCCATGCTCTTTCTTTTCTACCTTAATGGTGCTCTGCTCTTTAAAATGCGGATCGTAGGTATTTCTTAAATTTCTAAAAGAATTTCCGTCATATAAAAAAGCAGTGATGAACCAAATAAACAAAGCCAATGGAACAACAATCGTCATGATTAAATTCTTCAGCTCGTGCTTTAAATGCATAAAATAAGCAACAATATAAAAGGCTTTTGCCATCATTAAAATAACAATCGTGCCTTTAATTGCCAATCTAAATGAAGCTTGTTCCAAAGGAATATCAATCATCCAGAATCCAAGAATCAACTCTATCACTGTTAATACAGAAAGTATAATTGTAACTTTTACAATTTCTTTTGTACCTCCACCCGCATGTTCACCATGATGCTCCGAAGTATGTTCTGCTGTATGTTCCATAATATCTTTTTATAATGATGTTAAATCGTTCAATTAAATCAAGTAGAAGCAAGTAAATACAAATACCCAAACCAAGTCTACAAAGTGCCAATACAATCCTGCTTTTTCAATCATCAGGTAATGACCTCTTTGTTCAAACTTATCCATCAAAGTCATAATCAACATAACAATATTAATTACTACTCCAGATAATACGTGGAATCCGTGAAAGCCAGTGATGGTAAAGAAGTAGTTGGTAAAGTTGGTTGAAGAAGCTGTTCCATCATGATTTAAAAATGGATTGCTACCCCACCAAGCACCTTCATGAAATAAGTGATTCCACTCCCAAGCCTGACAGCTTAAGAAAGCGATACCACCAATGATGGTCCAGATTAAATTTTTAACCACCCCTTTTTTGTCCATGTTATGACCAGCATGAACAGCCAGTACCATGGTAACAGAACTGATGATCAAAATAAAAGTCATCACACTCACAAACACCAATGGTGCATGTACCCCTTCTGGCGCAAAAGGAAAACTTCTGAAAACTTCGTTAGGGTCAGGCCATCCATTGGTAGAAAAACGGATGGTTCCGTAAGAAATAAGGAAAGCGCCAAAAGTAAAGGCATCACTCATTAAAAAGTACCACATCATTAATTTGCCGTACTCTACGTTAAAGGGGCTTTTACCTCCACTCCAAGATTTGGTAGTTGGTGCTGTTGCAGTTGTTGCCATGTTGGTCTCAAATTTCGGTTACAAAAGTATTGTGTAGGGTTCAAAAATGGTGCATCTAGTGCAACTTTTTCTTTATTATCCTATCCAATTATAAAAAAGGAACAAATAGATCCAAATTGCGTCTACAAAATGCCAATAAGTGGCGGCCATATCAATGGGCAAACTGCTGTAATTCTTTACCCTGCTTGCATATGCCCTGATAAAAATAATCAAGATAGCCAAAACCCCACCCAAAACGTGTAGCATGTGCATCCCCGTAATTACCAGCAAAAAGGAGGCTGCTGAATTGCTCTTACTGCCTATAAGGGCAATATTTTTGCTTTCTAGGTTCATAAAACCAGCTACCTGAAGCGCCATGAAAACAATTCCCAACAAAGCAGTAGCGGTGATCAGGCTTTTATACCTGCCCATTTCGCGGGCCTTAAAGGCTTTAGCCGCCAAGTGAATGGTTAAACTGCTTAATAAAATAACCCCAGTGGAATAAGAAAATACCACAGGAAGGTCAAACTCTAACCAGCTGCTTTGGTTCTTTTTTACAATATAGGCACTGGTTAATCCGGCAAACATCATTACAATGCTTCCCATTGCTACCCAAAGAACAAATTTCTGAGGGTGAATTTTTTGTGGCTCATTGGCCTGCTGCACTGCTGTCATCATCCCGCTATTTTAAATTTTATAATACTTACGATTTATCCAATTTTATCTGCCAAGAGTGCCAATAACACAATAGGTAAATAAATATAACTGCTGAACATTACCCTTCTGGCTGCTGTAGCATCCATGTCTCTATA
>VIKJ01000098.1 GCA_008080615.1 Chitinophagaceae bacterium
AAACAATTGCATTTCCCTACCATCATTAGCAGGGTTACCAAAAAGTTTTGGAAAAAAATGTTGGGTATGCAGTTACTTATTTATAGTGGTACTGTAATAGCATCTGTAGCTGCAACTATTGATAGTTTTATCATTGCTAAATTTCAAGGTCTTGCTGTGGTAGGTGTTTTTGGCATGGCGCAATATGCAGCTAACCTATTACAAGTTCCACAACGTAGTATTCAAGCAGTATCTGCAGGAGCTTTGTCTCGTGCTTGGAAAGACAAAAACATCACCGAAATTAAACGCATTTACCAGCGTTCTTGCATTAACTTACTATTGATGGCCTTGTTTATTTTTGGAAATCTTTGGCTAAATGTGCTTCCTGGAATGCAAGTGTTGAATATTCAAAAAGACTATGAAGCAGGTATTGGTGCCATTTTTATTTTAGGTATGGTGCGCATCATTGATGCAGGTACAGGCCTCAATGGTATGGTAATAAATACCTCTACATTTTGGCGCTTCGATTTTTTTAGTGGAGTAGTATTATTGGCTTTTCGATTACCCCTCACCTATTTCCTAATTAAAAATTATGGAATAATTGGCTCCGCGTTTGCAGAACTTACTGCTTACAGCATTTATAATTTCATGCGCTTCGAATTCTTACGCCGCAAATTCAAGATGCAACCGTTTACCAATAAAACGGTACTCTCCTTACTGGTAGCGGGTGTGGCTTATGCATTTGCCTATTTTGTATTTTCGGGCATCACAGGATGGGTAGGCATTTTTATTCGCTCCTTTGTTTTCTCAGCCATGATGATTGCAGCTGTTTTTGGATTTAATCTAACTCCTGATGCAGGTCAGCTGTACAATAATTTTAGGGAGAAGTATTTAAAGAAATAATAGGTCAGAGCTACTTATTTTATTAGAAATACATGAAGTGAATGATTCATAATAGACCCTTTTTACTTATTTAAAAAATAGGAAGGAATTGAAAAATTGAGCCTTAGAATAATTTTATAAATTTAATTGCTGATCTATAATGTAGGAGAGGTTTAAAAAATGTTCGCTGACGAACAATTCCTGCAATTTCCTCTTTCGGCTACAATGAAAGAACTCGCCCCAACAAGTTGGGACTCAAACAACTTTCATTGTTTACGCCTCAATCGTCAATTGCTTATCGGAATTGTTCTAATGCTCAATTTTTCAATCCTCTCCTACATATGTTATGAGAATTAGTATGAATTTCACAATTCACTCCTAAATAAATCCTTTATAATAAAACAGCCCTCCGAAATATGTTATGAAAATTTTTATGAATTTCTCAATTCATTCTACATGACTTCAAAATAATAAAACTGTAAAAAGAATTTTAAAACTAGCATTTTAAAAAGCACGAATAATTATTGTTTTATCCTTCCACCACCACGGTATTTGGGAAACCAATATTTATCATTGAGATCGGTGATAGTAACTCCTATAGAAGTAGAGGCATGCACAAACTTATTGTTCTGCAAGTAAATTCCTACATGGCTGATAGAATTTTTGCCCGAACCAAAGAATACAAGGTCTCCTTCTTGTAAATCTTCTCTTTCAACACGCTGTGCCAAATTGTATTGTTCCTGAGCAGTTCGAGGCAATGGAGTATTGAATACATCACGCATCATGATGAGGGTAAAGCCCGAACAGTCTATACAGTTTTCGGTATTTCCGCCAATACAATAGCGAACACCCCACCAGTGTTCAATTTGTTCTAACAATAAAATATTGCCGAGTTTTTCTACTGGTGCATCTATTAACACGGCGTATTTTAATTGTAACCAATTGGCTTTTTCAATATCCTGCCAGTTTTATCCTTATTGGTTACACTGCGCACTGTTTTACAGCTAGCTAAAAAAGCAACTGCGGCAAGTATTGATATATATGATTTCAATGTCATATGACCCGCAATTTAAGCTGTTTATTTTAACTGCAAAATTGCCAATAAAATCAAGGGTTTAGCCGATTTGTGGAAAACAGAATTGGGAGGATGAAGGGTCAAAATACGATATTTGTTCTCCATGTGCCAATTCTCCCATTTACACGTACACACCCAGTTTTCTTTATTAGATGGTGCTGCTCCTATAGACGAACTCTATAAAAAAGCAGCCAAGCATAATATGCCTGCTTTAGCTATCACCGACCATGGCAATATGTTTGGTGCATTTGAATTTGTAAGCCAAGCATGGAAAGATACCAAAGTGATTGGGAAAGATGCTGAGGGCAATGATATTTTAGCGCCAACTGTAAAGCCCATAGTGGGCTGTGAGTTTTATGTGGTGAAAGACAGGCATATCAAATCGTTTACCAAAGAATTGAAAGACGATCGCTATCACCAGGTACTGTTGGCTAAAAATAAAATTGGTTATCAGAACCTGATCAAGCTAACATCACTAGGATATATTGAGGGAATGTATAGTAAGTACCCCCGTATAGACAAGGAATTGATTGAAAAATACCATGAAGGCATCATTGCAACAACCTGTTGTATTGGGGCTTATGTACCTCAAACCATTTTGAATCAATCAGAAGAAAAAGCAGAACAAGAATTTAAATGGTGGCTAGATTTATTTGGAGAAGATTATTATATAGAAATACAAAGGCATAATATTAAAGAGCAAGAAATCATCAACCAAACCTTGTTGAAGTTTGCTAAAAAATACAATGTGCCGGTAATTGCTACCAATGATAGCCACTATGTAGATAAAGATGATGCCAATGCGCATGATATTTTATTATGCATCAATACGGGAGAAAAGCAAAGTACTCCTGGTTTTGATGATTTTGTGAATGACGAAGTGCAAATAAAAAACCGCAGGTTTAAGTTTCCCAACGATCAGTTTTATTTTAAAACGCCAGAGGAAATGCAAACCCTGTTTCATGATATTCCCGAGAGTTTGGATAATACCAATATGATTGTAGATAAAGTAGACGTATTGAACTTAAAAAAAGACATACTACTACCCGCCTTTCCTATTCCTCAATCATTTCAGATACATGCAGATGCCAACATGAATCAATGGGAGTTTTTAAAACACCTCACATATGAAGGAGCGCATAAACGGTATAGCGATTTAACTAATGAAATTCAAGAACGCATCGACTTTGAATTATTTACCATCCGCACCATGGGTTTTGCAGGTTACTTTTTAATTGTAAGTGACTTTATTAAAGCAGGCAGAGAAATGGGGGTTTTTGTTGGCCCGGGCCGTGGTTCAGCCGCAGGTAGTGTGGTGGCTTATTGTATTGGCATTACCAACATTGATCCTATTAAATACAACTTACTATTTGAGCGTTTTTTAAACCCAGATAGAAAGAGCATGCCCGATATAGATACAGACTTTGATGATGAGGGCCGTCAAAAAGTAATTGATTATGTAGTAGATAAATACGGCAAGAGCCAAGTAGCCCAAATTGTTACCTATGGTACAATGGCGGCTAAAATGAGTATTAAAGATGTGGCTCGTGTATTGGATTTACCCTTGAGTGAAAGCAATATGTTGGCCAAGTTAGTACCCGATAAACCAGGTACCGAATTAGGCAGGGTTTTAAAAGCACCAATTACCATTAAAGAAGGCCCTAAATCTTTAGAAGAAAAAGAAGGCTATCAGCAAGAAGATATTGAGAATGTAAAAAAGCTAAGAGAAATTTACAATGGATCTGATATTCGTTCACAGGTATTAAAAGAAGCAGAAAGATTAGAAGGATCTGTAAGGAATACGGGTATACATGCTGCAGGAATCATTATTGCTCCATGCGATTTAACCGATTTAATTCCTGTATCAACAGCCAAGGATTCCGATTTATGGGTAACCCAAATTGAAGGAAATATTATTGAAGCTGCAGGCGTAATTAAGATGGACTTTTTGGGACTAAAAACCCTTTCCATTCTAAAAACGGCGCTGGGTCTTATCAAACAGAATCATGGAAAAATCATCGATTTAGATACTATTCCATTGGATGATGAAAAAACATTTAACCTATATCAACGTGGAGAAACCAATGCTACATTTCAGTTTGAAAGTGTGGGCATGCAAAAGTATTTGCGAGAGTTAAAGCCCGATCAGTTTAATGATTTGATTGCAATGAACGCATTGTATCGCCCTGGCCCTATTGCCTATATACCCAATTTCATTGATCGAAAGCATGGTAGAGAAGCCATTAGTTACGATTTGGCCGATATGGAAGAGTATTTGGCAGATACATATGGTATTACTGTGTATCAGGAGCAAGTGATGTTGCTGTCACAAAAAATTGGTGGCTTTAGTAAAGGAGACGCGGATGTTCTTCGTAAAGCAATGGGAAAAAAGGATCGTGGCACATTGGATAAAATGAAGGGGAAATTTGTTGCAGGTGCTATTGAAAAAGGACATGCTGCAGATAAGTTAGAAAAAATTTGGACAGATTGGGAAGCATTTGCCCAATATGCATTTAATAAATCGCATTCAACTTGCTATGCATTTGTAGCTTATCAAACAGCCTATTTAAAAGCGCATTATCCTGGAGAATACATGAGCGCTGTGTTGAATCACCAAGGAAATATAGAGAAGATTACTTTCTTTATGGAAGAGTGCAAGCGGATGGGTATTAAAGTACTAGGACCAGACATCAATGAATCGTTGAAAGGATTTGCTGTAAACAAAAAGGGAGAAATTCGTTTTGGTTTAGGTGGATTGAAAGGTGTGGGTGAAATGGCTATTGAGAGTTTAATTACAGAACGAGAAAAGAATGGACCTTACACCGATATATTTGATTTTGTAAAAAGGGTATTGCAAAAAAGTTTCAATAAAAAATCATTAGAAAGCTTGGCTTATTCTGGTGCATTTGATTGTTTTCCTGCACTACATCGTGCGCAGTATTTTAATATTCCAGATGGAGAACGTATAAATGGGATAGAAAAAATTATACAGTACGGTCAACAAATGCAAAGTAAATCTACAGGGCATAGCAATACATTGTTTGGAGATTTGCCAGGAGCAATGACTGTACCTGTTCCTAAAATTGCCAATTGTGAACCATGGACATTAACCGAGTTACTCAATTATGAAAAAGAAGTAACTGGCATGTTTATGAGTGGGCATCCATTGGATCATTTTAAGTTTGAGTTGAAGCATTATGAAATAACCAATATTGCCGATTTTAATGAAGTGAAAGATAATTTAACCAGTACACCTGCAATGGCTGGCAAAATGTTTCGTGTAGCAGGGTTGGTTACAGATGTACAACATAGAGTAACCAAAACAGGAAAGAATTTTGGCTCATTCACCATCGAAGACTTTAGTGGTAAAACAGAATATACTTTGTGGAGTGAAGACTATGTAAAGTTTCAGAACTATTTAGAGAAAGGGCAAAACATTTTATTGAATGGCTTTTTTAGAAATAGATACAATCAACCCAACGTATTTGAGTTTAAAATCAATACCATGAGTTTGTTAGAAACCGTAAAACAAACCCTTACCCGAAGTATTGAAATTAGCATGCACCCTAGTGCAATTACCAAAAATATGTTGCAATTTTTAGAGAAGAACGCCAAATCATTTCCAGGAAAATCTACACTAAAGTTTACGGTAACTGAGCCCAAGGAAAACCTTAAGGTAAGTATGTACACCATTGATCGAGGCTTTCAGATGAATGAAGAAATGGCCGATTTTTTAATGAACAATCCCGATGTAGACGTAAAAGTTGGGTTGGTGGGCTAAGCGCTTGCAATAACTTGTATAAGCATATGCGCAGTTAACCTTAAAATACTGCGTTCATCCCAAATAGGTGTATACATCAATAAATATGCTTTTATTGCAATAACAAAATATTGCCTATGCAGCCAGCACTCACTCAAAACCGAATCATAACCGTAGATGCGCTTCGCGGAATAGCGCTTTTGGGTATTTTATTGGCACATATGTGTTTTTGGTACAATGCCGGGCAATTACCTGGTGAATTATTTCAAAAATATAATGATATAGGCAATCAGATTATCAGCACGTTGAATGAAGTATTGATTGCTGGAAAATTCTTTGCTTTCTTTTCTTTTTTGTTTGGGCTTAGTTTTTATTTACAAATGGAACGCATGGAACAAAAAAGCGTCCATTTTGTGTGGAGATATGCCTGGCGAATAGCATTGATGGGTATTATTGGGTTGATACATCATCTATTTTGGCCAGGAGATATTTTATCTATCTATGCTCCATTGGGTTTTATATTGATTCTTGCAAGAAAATGGAGTAATAAATGGGTTTTGATTGTGGGTATATTGTTTGCCATAAATGTGCCTCATAAACTGATAGATATTTATGAAATGCTTAAACCTATTGTACCTGCAGTAAAGGGAGCACCGCAAAACAATTATGATGCCGAATCAAAGGCGTTTTTGGCAATTGTTCAAGGAAAAAGTTGGGTAAACTTATGGGTAAATAATTTTAAAGGATTAGCCAATAAATTCGATTTCCAATTTAACAGCGGTCGAATTTATATCACATTCGGATTTTTCTTATTGGGTATGTATGCTGGCCGATTAAATTGGTTCAATAACATCTCCACTAGTAAACCGTTATTTAAAAAACTATTGAAGCGTTGTGCATGGGTAGCTTTTATTTTATTATTAATTGCAATTGGTATAATCGTTAGTAATGAAGTATTTAAGTTGGGATGGCAAGAAAGTAGAACCGTAGGTTTTTTCTTTGGTATACTCTACGATACGTTTAATGCTGCACTAGTGTTGGTATATATTACTGGTTTTAGCTTGCTGTTGAATAAAGCCAATTGGCAAAGAATAAGTGGATGGTTTGCCTCAATTGGCAAAATGGCACTCACTTGCTATTTAAGCCAAACAATATTGGGCATTTGGTTATTCTATGGTGTAGGACTTGGATTGGTATTGTTTTACAGGTATTATTTAGCCGCTGGTGGTTAAAAAGGTATTATTATGGGCCAGTAGAATGGCTATGGCGTTCTGCCACATACTTCCGTTTTTACCCTATGAGAAAAAAATAGCTGCCCCCTTGTCAGGCAAATGACTCCCAAAAGAAACTTATCACATTGGTGGAAAAGTCAAATGAGCAGTTGATGGGCTTTGGTAGTAAATTTGATTCAATAATTTCAGATATATCATCCATAAAAATAAAAAACATGGCATTAGAATTAACAGACGCAAATTTCCAGGCAACGGTACTGGATAGTAATAAATTAACCGTAGTAGATTTTTGGGCAGAATGGTGTGGACCTTGCCGCGCAATAGGACCAGTTATTGAAGAGTTGGCTAAGGAATATGATGGTCAAATTAATGTAGGTAAAGTAAATGTAGATGTGAACCCTAATTTAAGTGTGAATTACGGCATAACTTCTATCCCAGCTATCTTATTTATCAAAGGCGGTCAAATTGTAGATAAGCAAATTGGCGCAGTTCCTAAATCGGTTTTAGACAAGAAAATCAAGGCGCATTTATAATAAAAAAAGATTCCTAGTAAAAGGCCCCAAACGGGGTCTTTTTTATTGGTTAAATGGCCTTTCCAATTGCTAATAGCAGGGTTTTAAAACTTAACCAAAAGATTATTTACTATACCTTATTTACGTATCTTTCACACTATAAAACTACCGCTAACTAGCTTATTATGGAAAGATTTCAAGGATTATTGGGTGTAATATTAATTTTAGCAATCGCATTTATATTCTCTAACAATAAAAAGAGAATCAACTACAGGCTTGTCATCAGCGGTATTTTATTGCAGGTTTTTATTGCTGTAATGATATTAAAAGTTCCCCCAGTTACCCGCTTCTTTCAGTTTTTAGGGCATGGTATGGAGAAGATAGAAAAATTTGCTCGTGAGGGTGTTGCATTTGTGTACAGAGGCGTGATGGTAAATGCCCCAGGAGGTGTGAAAGACTTTGGAGAAGGTGGTTTTGTATTTGCATTTAGTGTAACCTCTACCATCATATTGGTTTGTGTATTGGTAGCTATTTTATATCATTTTGGAGTAATGCAATTGATTGTATCCATTATTGCAAAAGCCATGAATTTTATTATGCGCGTTAGTGGTGCAGAAGCTTTGAGTAATGTAGCCAGTGCATTTGTTGGGCAAGTAGAAGCACAAGTAATGATTCGTCCTTATTTAGCCACTATGACCAAGAGTGAGTTACTTGCTAGTATGAGTGGCTCTTTAGCTTGTATTGCAGGTGGAATTTTAATCGTGTATGCCAATATGGGTGCTAAAGCAGAATATTTGCTAGCCGCCAGTTTAATGGCAGCTCCAGGTGCTTTGGTGATCTCTAAAATTGTGTTTCCTGAAACAGAAGAATCCCAAACCATGGGACAAGTAAAATTAGAAGTCAAAAGCCCATATAGCAATATCATTGATGCCATTTCTCATGGAGCCAGTGATGGTATGAAGATATCTGTGAATGTAATTGCTATGTTGATTGGTTTTATTGCTTTAATCGCATTTTTAAACTGGGGTATTGGAAGTATATTTCCTGGCGTAACATTGGATGTAATTTTTAGTAAGTTATTTTACCCAATGACTTGGGCCATGGGTGTACCATCAGCAGATATTGCTAATGCAGCATCATTGCTGGGGCAAAAATTAACCATCAATGAGTTTGTTGCGTTTAACAATTTAACCACAAAAGCGGTTCCTATTGTAACAGAAAAGGGATTGTTAATTGTAAGTATTGCCATTTGTGGTTTTGCCAATTTTAGCAGCGTAGGGATGCAAATTGGCGGAATTGGGGAATTGGCTCCAACTCGTCGTGGAGACTTAGCCAAATTGGGCTTAAGGGCCCTTTTATGTGGAACCCTGGCCTCCTATTTATCTGCAACTATCGCAGGTATTTTAATGTCGTAAATCATTTTAATGTCGTAAATCATATTATTGATGCCCGATTGTTTTGTAACTTTGCGTTCAAATTTTGAGAACGATGAGTACAGCAGCAATTCAGGTATTAGTGAGTGCAGAGAAAGATTCCATTTTACAATCTATAGGTCAAAAAGTAATTAATCAACAACGCATTAGCTTTGATGAAGGGGTACAATTATTCGAGCGTGGTTCACTCTCCTATTTGGGTGCATTGGCCAATTGGGTGAGAGAAAATAAACATGGTGATAAAACCTATTTCAACAGAAATTTTCATATAGAGCCAACGAATGTATGTGTGTTCTCTTGTGCATTTTGTTCTTATTCTAAATTGTATAGTAATAGAGAAGAAGGATGGGAATTAAGCATAGAGCAGATGATGCATATTGTAAAAAGCTATGATGGTAAGCCTGTTACAGAGGTTCATATTGTTGGAGGCGTGCATCCAAAAATGAACATGACATTCTTTTTAGAATTATTAAGAACCATCAAAGCACATAGGCCAGAATTACATATTAAAGCGTTTACTCCTGTAGAATTGGATTATATGTTTAGAAAGGCCAATGTAACTGTTGAAGAAGGTATGCGTTTAGCCCATGAAGCAGGCTTAGATTCATTGCCGGGTGGTGGTGCAGAAATTTTTCATCCTGATATAAGAACCAAAATTTGTGCAGATAAAGTTGATGCAGATGGCTGGTTAAAAATTCATGAAACAGCT
>VIKJ01000099.1 GCA_008080615.1 Chitinophagaceae bacterium
GAAACGGGCTAAAACAGGAAGATGCCAAGAAAATAGTTAAAATGATCAAGGATAATGGCTTTAAAGTTCAAGCAGCTATTATGGATGATATCATTAGGGTTACTGGCAAAAAAATTGATGATTTACAAGAAGTTATAACAAAATGTAAGGCTGGAGACTTTGGTGTTCCGCTTCAATTTGTAAATATGAAGAGCTAAATTGAACCCTTTTTGGGTTTCATTTGGAAAAAACAGCAATTTTTACTAATTTCGCCCTCCATTTAATAATCGTACGGCCAAATCCGTACCACCTAAAAAAAAGAATATGAAGCAAGGTATCCATCCAGAAAGTTATCGTTTTGTTGTTTTCAAAGACATGAGTAATGGTACATCTTTCCTGAGCAAATCAACCGCACAAACCAAAGAAACCATTCTTTGGGAAGATGGTAAAGAATATCCAGTAGTAAAATTGGAGATTTCTAATACATCTCACCCTTTTTACACTGGTAAAAATGTATTGGTTGATACTGCCGGAAGAATTGACAAGTTCAAAAAGCGTTACGCAAAAAAAGACTAATTCAATCTTTTTTGAATATAAATCCTGCTTTAATTGGCGGGATTTTTTTTGCCATTTCATTGATTATCTTTGACCTCAATTATTCCTATATGCAATTAGATATTTTAGCTTTTGGCGTTCATCCGGATGATGTAGAATTGGGTTGTGCTGGTACATTATTGGCTGCAAAAGCTGCAGGGAAGAGAACAGGTATCATAGATCTTACCAGAGGAGAATTGGGTACAAGAGGAACAGCAGAAACTAGAATGATAGAAGCAGCCAAAGCAGCTGAAATATTGGGCCTAGACCATCGGGAAAATTTAGGGATGGCAGACGGTTTTATACAAAATGATGAAGCACATCAGCGTAATATTATTCAAGTAATCAGACAATTTCAACCTTCCATTATTTTAGCAAATGCACCAGAAGATAGGCATCCCGACCATGGAAAAAGTTCAAAATTAATTGCTGATGCTGCATTTTTATCGGGCTTAAGAAAAATTGAAACAATTGGTAAGGATGGTTTAGCTCAATCAGCGTGGAGACCAGCCTATGTGTTTCATTATATACAAGATAGGTACCTTACTCCCTCATTTGTAATGGACATATCTGCATTTATAGAATTAAAAATGGATGCAATTAAAGCCTATGGAACACAGTTTCATAACCCCAATTTAAACGAACCTTCTACCTATATTTCCTCTCCACAATTTTTAGAAGTATTAAAAGGAAGAGATGCCATGTGGGGTAAAAATATTGGTGTACAATATGCAGAGGGATTTATCACAGAGAAAAAAATTAATATAAACATGTCTACAGTTAAAGTAGGTCTTGTACAAATGAGTTGTACAATCAATAGAGATGAAAATATGGCTAAAGCCATCAAAGGCATTAGGGAAGCGGCTTTGAAGGGTGCACAGATTGTATGTTTACAAGAATTATTTACATCCTTGTATTTCTGTGATATAGAATCGTATGATCATTTTAAATTAGCAGAAACAATTCCTGGAGAGTCAACAGATACACTCAGTGCTATTGCCGCTGAATTAAACGTAGTGATCATTGCATCTTTATTTGAAAAAAGAGCACAAGGCTTGTATCACAACACCACTGCTGTATTAGATGCTGATGGTACTTATTTAGGTAAGTATAGAAAAATGCATATACCTGATGATCCTGCTTATTATGAGAAATTTTATTTTACTCCAGGCGATTTAGGGTACAAGGTTTTCAAAACTAAATTTGCCACATTGGGAGTGCTCATTTGTTGGGATCAATGGTATCCAGAAGCAGCACGCATTACTGCGTTAATGGGTGCAGAAATTTTATTTTATCCTACAGCAATTGGATGGGCAACTTCTCAGGATGATGCAACCAATATAGAACAATACAATGCTTGGCAAACCATTCAGCGTAGTCATTCAGTAGCTAATGGAATTCATGTGGTGAGTGTGAATAGGGTAGGTTTGGAACAGGATGGATTAATGAAATTCTGGGGTGGTTCATTTGTTTCTAATCCATTTGGAACGCTTTTGTTTAAAGGTTCACATGATGCAGAAGAAGTTAATGTAATAGAACTCGATTTAGCAAAAACAGATCAATACAGAACACATTGGCCATTTATGCGTGATAGAAGAATTGACTCTTATCAACCTATTACCAAAAGATTTATAGACCAGGACTAACCTCGTATTGTAATAAAGAATTCATTATGTTAGCAATTGATCCAATCATAACTCCTGCATCACTTGGATATACATTTCCAGCTGAATTTGCGCCACATATAGCTACTTGGTTAAGTTGGCCACACAAAGAAGCTAGCTGGCCAGGAAAGATTGATTCAATCTATCCTTCCTACAGTTTATTTGTAAAATATTTAGCGTTGAGTGAGAAAGTTAGGATCAATGTAGCCAATACAGCTATGCAATTATTTGCAACCATGCACCTAGAAAAAGCAGGGGTGAATTTGCAACAAGTAGAATTTTTTATACATCCAACCAATGATGCATGGTGCCGAGATCATGGCCCTGCCTTTTTAATTAACCCTTCTGCTGAGAATAAAAAAGTGATTGTAGATTGGAACTATAATGCATGGGGTAATAAATATCCTCCATTTGATTTAGATGATATTATACCTACTTTAATTGGCAATCATTTTAATATTCCTGTATTTAATCCGGGTATTGTTATGGAAGGTGGATCTGTTGAATTTAATGGGGCTGGCTCTTTACTCACATCCACTTGTTGTTTATTAAATGAAAATAGAAACCCACATTTAAGTCAATCAGCAATTGAACAATACCTCATCAATTATTATGGAGTTGAACAAATTTGTTGGGTAAATGAAGGAATTGTTGGGGATGATACAGATGGTCATATAGATGATACTGTTCGTTTTGTAAATGAAGACACAGTCATCACCGTTATTGAAGAAAATAAGCAAGATGACAATTACGAATTGTTGCAAACCAATTTAAAACAGTTGAAGCAAATGAGGCTGTTGAATCATAGACAACTAAATATTGTTGAGCTGCCAATGCCAACTGCTGTTGTATTTGATGATCAACGATTGCCTGCATCTTATGCCAATTTTTATATTAGCAATCAACATGTAATTGTGCCTACTTTTCAATGTAAAAACGATGATGCTGCACTTCAAATTATTGCTTCTTGTTTTCCCAAAAGATCAGTAGTAGGTATTGATTCCACTGATATCATTTGGGGTTTAGGAAGTTTTCATTGCTTAAGTCAACAAGAACCTGCTGTATAATTATCCAGTAACCGTTAATGTTGATCCACTTACTGCTAGTGTATATACACGCAATGACCTTGTTGCAGGCCCAACCAATACATTCCCATTGGTATTAAATACAGAACCATGATTAGGGCAAATAAACTGGCTGCTGGTTGCACTAAAATTAATAGCTGTTCCTTCGTGTGTACAGGCTTGTTGCACAGCTGTAAATGATGCAGGTGAATTGCCTGTAGCCAATCTGGCTATGATAACTCCACTTTGAGCTATTGCTGAGCCAACAGTTAGTAAATTGGCACCTAAATCTACGCTAAAATTTACATTAGTAGGAGGGGTTACCGTAACAGCATTTGAACTAGATGGGCTGCTGCTGCCTTTGCTACATGCGCCCATACAGGCTGCACATGCAACCAATACAGGAGCAGAGAGGGTTCCAAGGAAGTCTCTTCTTTCCATGTTAGATTAGTTTTAATTGCGTTTGAAATAAGGAGTCTTTTGGGCAGACGCAAATAAACCAAAAAGTGATGCCTGGTTCATTAAAAATTAACCTAGAAACCTTTTTAGGTCTTTGGCTACATCCCTGTTTTTGATAGTTTCCCGTTTATCGTGAAGCTTTTTACCTCTGGCAAGGCCAATTTCCACTTTCACAAAACGCTTTTCATTAAAAAAAACTTTAAGTGGAATAACAGTGTAACCCTTGTCTTTTAATTTTAATTGCAGTTTTTTTAATTCCCTTTTGTTCAGTAAAAGCTTTCGATCATGTACTTCTATATGATTGTTTACTGTACCATGAGAGTAGGAAGCAATAAATAAACCCCTTACCCAAAGTTCCCCATCATCAAACATGCAAAATGCATCATTGAAACTTAATTTACCTTCCCGTATAGACTTTACTTCTGTTCCTAGCAAAGCTATGCCCGCCACATATTTATCTTCTATCTGGTAATTAAAGTAAGCTTGTCGATTATTAATACTCAATTGCGAAAAAGTTGTGCTAGCTGAGACAGTCGATCTTTTAAATTTTTTCTATCAATAATAAAATCTAAAAATCCATGCTCTAATAAAAATTCACTGCGTTGAAAACCTTCTGGCAGGTCTTTTTTAATTGTTTCTTTAATAACCCTAGGGCCTGCAAATCCTATTAGGGCGCCGGGTTCAGCAATATTTAAATCTCCTAGCATACCAAAGCTGGCAGAAATTCCACCAAAAGTAGGGTCCGTAAGTAAAGATATAAATGGTAATTGTGCATCACTTAATTGAGAAAGTTTACCGCTGGTTTTTGCCAACTGCATTAAACTAAATGCGCTTTCCATCATTCTGGCACCACCACTTTTACTAATTACTAAATATGGCAAGCGATGCGCTAAGCAATAGTCTACAGCTCTACTAAATTTTTCTCCCATCACACTTCCTAATGAACCTCCAATAAATTCAAAGTCCATACAGGCAACAACCATCTCTTCCCCATTTATTTTTCCAACTGCTACTCGCATGGAATCTTTTAAATTGGTTTTGGCATGAATATCATCTAACCTCGTTTGGTAATTTTTTAAATCTGTAAAACCAAGCGCATCTTTACTTCTTATATTATCGAATAGTTCGGTATAGTCTTGATTGTCAAATAAAATGTCATAATATTCTTCACTACCTATTCTATGATGATGATTGCATTTTGGGCAAACAAATAAGTTCTCTTTTAATTCTGTTGTAGTAGAAATGAGGTTGCACTCAGGGCATTTGGTCCATAATCCCTCAGGTGTTTCTTTTTTATCGGCAGTGGAAGTGGTGATTCCCTTTCTTTTACGGGTAAACCATCTAGATTTACTTACCTCAGTATGTGGAGTTTCTTCAGAACCCGTTAAATTCGACTCTATATCTTCTTCAACTTCTTTTTTCATATCTGCATTCTATTGGGGCAATAAATATAGCAAAAATAAGGGGACTGGCATTAAGCGGCAACAAAATGCAGTGGTTTTAGCTTTCCAAATTGATTAAATAATCTTAAGGCAGCATTTATGCTAAAAAATCACAATTTCTAATTAAAATTCAATAGTTTCAATCATTAACTGTTTGTTTTGGGCATTGATTTTCACTTCTCTTACCAAAACATATAGTGTCAATACTATTATTGTTTAACTTATTAATACCTGTTTATATTTATGCAAGTAGATGCCGCAGTAGCTTTTATTGTTGAAAAATTAAAAGAAGGGTTGCCCAAATACTTGGTTTATCATAATGTAGAACATACCAACCAAGTATTAAAACATGCAATAGAACTTGCGTTGGATGAAGGAGTTTCAGGGGTAGATTTAGACTTACTTACTACCGCTGCAGCTTATCATGATGCTGGTTTTTTAGAGAAATATGATGGTCATGAGATGGTTTCTTGTACCTATGCCAAACAGTTCCTTCCTAATTTTGGCTATTCAGAAGACCAGATTAGCCAGATTTGCGAAATAATCATGGCAACTAAAATTCCGCAAACCCCCACTAATCTTTTAGCACAAATTTTATGTGATGCAGACTTGTACTATATAGGTACTGATGATTATGGAAAAGTAACCGATCATTTGTACGCTGAATTTTTAAAAGAAGGGTTGGCAAAAGATAAAATGGATTGGCAGCGCCAGCAAATTGCGTTTGTTTCCTCTCATAAATATTTCACTTCATCCGCAAACAAAAAATTGTCTGATAAACAACATAAAAATAGAATTGTATTGGAAGCAAAAACAGAAAGCCCGCACACTATCAAGCACCATGAATCTGATTTTATGGATATTCTATTGATATTGGCAGGAGTAGTAATAACAGCATTTGCCTTGAAAGGGTTTTTAGTACCCAATCAGTTCTTTGATGGGGGAATGACGGGAATTTCTTTGTTGATACATGAAATATATCATTTCAATTTAGCTTATGTAATTGTATTGGTAAATATCCCCTTTATTATAATGTCTGCATTTGCAGTAAATAGAGGATTTGCCATTAAAACCTTTTTTTGTATCGCGCTCTTGGGTATTTGTTTGCTTTATCCTAATTTTCCAATGATCACTTCTGATAAATTATTGGTATCTATTTTTGGAGGATTCTTTTTGGGATTAGGCATTGGCCTTACAATGAGAGCAGGTTGTGCAGTGGATGGGATTGAGGTTTTGGCACTGTATACTTTGCGTAGATCT
>VIKJ01000100.1 GCA_008080615.1 Chitinophagaceae bacterium
CATTTTTAAAATCAGATCCGCTATTAAATAGACCAGATATTCAATTTCATTTTGTTCCCTTGGGAATTGCCAGTGATTATTCAACAGATATTTACGATATCAATACCTTTTCAAAGAAAGATGGGCTAGGTATTTTAACCATTTTAATCAGACCCGAAAGTAGGGGTACAGTTAGCCTAAAGTCGGCCAATCCAAAAGATGCACCTGTTATTAATCACCAAGCTTTGAGTGCGGAAAAAGATAGAACTACCTTATTGTATGCGCTTAAAAAAGCGATGGAAGTGATTACGGCTCCTGCTTTAACCGAATACACCAATGGAACTGTTGATTTTCCTACAGATGCCCAAACCGATGAAGCTTTGATGACCCATATCCGAAAGAGCTTGGAAACATTGTATCATCCCGTAGGAACTTGTAAAATGGGCACAGATGCTATGGCAGTAACGGATGCTCAACTAAGGGTTCACAAAGTAAAACGATTAAGGGTGGTAGATGCCTCAGTAATGCCTACAATAGTTTCGGGTAATACCAATGCTGCTGTAATCATGATTGCCGAAAAAGCAGCAGATATGATTATAGCTGGGGAGTAATTTGTTTAACTTTTTGGTCAATTTTAGGGCTTAGTGTGCTATTTACACATTTGTTTTCCTAATTTGCAAGTATAAAATAGTTCACATTGGCTACCATTAAGAAAACGATTGCGCCGCAGGATCAAGATTCTGCGCAACTACCTATTGCAAAAAAGAAAGCAACAAAAGCTGCTGAGAAAAAACTTAAAGAAATTGATGTAGAATCTCAACAGCTAGCTGAAAAACCTGCAGTAAAAAAAGCCGTAAAGAAAACTACCACTAAAAAGGCCGATAAAGTTGCTACAACTGCAACTAAAAAAGCAGTAACGAAAAAGGCTGCGCCTAAAAAAGCTGCTCCAAAAAAAGCTGCTCCAAAAAAAGCAGTAAATGAGGATAAAGCATCTGCTAAATCTACTATTCAATTAAACTTTCAATTAAGATTTCATACAAAACATGGGCAAAACCTATTTATAACGGGAACACATCCATTGTTAGGGGGTGGAATTATAGAGCAAGCCATTCCCATGCAGTTTTTTAATGAAGAAATTTGGACAGCCAATATTCAGTGGGCAGCCGAAAAAACAGATGAAACTATTTGCTACAATTATGTGCTGAAAAATGCAGATGGATCTGTTGTAATAGATTGGGGTAAGGATAAATTTTTCAGCCTAAAAAATAATCAAGCCAATGAATTGGTATTGATTGATACATGGAATCATGCAGGCTATTATGAAAACGCTTTTTATGCAGAAGCTTTTCAAGAAGTATTGCTGAAAAATAATTTTACACCATTAAAAATAGCAGCACCTAAAAACAGTACGCATCAATTTAGGGTTAAAAGTCCGCTGCTAGCAAAAGGGCAAACCATTTGTATAGTGGGTTCTATTGCAGCGTTTAATAATTGGGATACGGAATCACCTATTCTTTTAAGTAGAGCAGAAGGTACCGGTCAATATATAGCTGATATTAACTTAAGCAAAGCTTCATTTCCTATCGCTTATAAATATGGCGTATACGATACTGTAGCTAAACAATTTTTAGGATTTGAAGATGGCAATAACAGAGTTATTTACGATTCAATTGAAAAAAATAAACAAACCATTGTAAATGATGGATATGCTTATTTGCCTAATAATACATGGAGAGGAGCAGGAGTAGCCATTCCCGTATTTAGTTTACGCACTGCATCAGGCTTTGGTGTAGGTGAATTTGCCGACATCAAGCAGTTGGTAAATTGGGCTAGTGAAGTAGGATTAAAAATGATTCAGATTCTTCCTATCAATGATACAACTGCAACATTTAGCTGGAAGGATTCTTATCCTTATGCAGCAATTTCAGCGTTTGCATTGCATCCTGTGTATATGAACTTAGATGCATTGGCTGGGAGTCAACATCAAAAGCAATTGAAAAAACTGGATGAAGAAAAAGCCAAGTTGAATGAGGAGGATGTGGTAAACTATGAAGCAGTTATTAAAGCCAAGCTAGGGTTTATTAAAACAGTTTACAAAGATCTAGGTAAAGAAACGCTTGCTTCTGCAGGGTTCAATGACTTTTATATGCAAAATGAACATTGGTTAAAAGCATATGCAGTGTTCTGCTATTTAAGAGACGAGTATGGAACGGTAGATTTTAGTAAATGGCTAGCATACAAACAATACCATGAAAAAGATATCAGCGAATTGGTAAATAGTGAATCTAAGGCTTATGCTGATATTGCATTTTATTATTTTGTACAATATCATTTGCATTTGCAATTGAAAGATGCGGCCAATTATGCGCATAGCAAGGGCATCATTTTAAAAGGAGATATTGCCATTGGGGTATATAGACATGGTGTAGATGCATGGCAACAACCGCATTTATTTCATATGGAATTTCAAGCGGGAGCACCGCCTGATGATTTTGCAGTGAAAGGACAAAACTGGGGTTTCCCAACCTATAATTGGGATAGAATGCAGCAGGATGGTTTTGCATGGTGGAAACATCGCTTTGAGCAAATGAAGCATTATTTTGATGCATTTAGAATAGATCATATACTAGGCTTTTTTAGAATATGGAGTATTCCATTACATGCTGTAGAAGGCATCATGGGGCATTTTGTGCCAGCATTACCTGTGCATATTCATGAGTTTAATCAAAAAGGAATTTGGTTTGATTACGAGCGCTATACTAAGCCATTTATTACAGACGGTGTGTTGTGGGAAGTATTTGGTTACGATAATGAGTTGGTAAAAAGTATGTTCTTAGATCATGCCAATATTGGTAGCTATACATTGAAACCAGCTTTTGCAAATCAGCGTTTAATCGAAGCTCATTTTGCTACATTAGAAGATGATGAGCAACATAAAAAAATAAAACAAGGGTTATTCGATTTAGTTAGCAATATTATTTTGTTTGATGCAACTGGCGATGGACAATCCTTTCATTTCCGCTTTGGAATGGAAAACACTTCCTCATTCCGTTATTTAGAATGGAATACTCAAGATCAATTGCGCGCATTGTATCTAGATTATTTCTTTAGTAAGCAAGATGACTTTTGGAAAAAAGAAGCATTGCAAAAATTACCTGCATTAAAAAGAGTTACTACTATGTTGGTATGCGGAGAAGACCTAGGAATGGTTCCTTCTTGTGTTCCAGATGTGATGCAACAATTGGGATTGTTGAGTTTAGAAATTCAACGAATGCCCAAGGATCCTAAAAAAGAATTCTTTCATCCCAATGATGCACCTTATTTGAGTGTGGTTACGCCATCTACTCACGATATGAGTACAATAAGAGGTTGGTGGGAAGAAGACAAACAAGCTATTCAGCGTTTTTACAATAACGATTTAGGGCAATGGGGAGAGGCGCCTGCTTTTTGTGATGCATGGATTAATAAAGCAATAGTAGTGCAGCATTTATATTCACCTGCCATGTGGAGTGTATTTCAATTGCAAGATTTGATGGGAACGCATGAACAAGTGCGTAGAGCAAACCCAGCAGATGAGCGAATTAATATTCCAGCAGATCCTAATCATTACTGGCGTTATAGAATGCATTTAACAATTGATGAATTAAGAAAGTCGGCTGATTTTAATGAAGAGTTAGCAGGATTTATACAATCTTCTGGCCGATAAACTTAAAGCAGTGGTACTAACTTATACGCAATCTAATTTACCTTTTGAATATCCATTTACGATTTCGAATGGTAGAACAAAAACCCATCAGCCTGCATTAATTGTATCGTTGGCAATTGGGCCATTTAGGGGAGTGGGGGAAGCACCTGCTATTGCTTATTATGATATTACTGTAGAACAAATGATTGCCGATTTAGAAAGCAAGCGAAAATTAGTGGAGAAATTTGCGCTTACTGATCCTGCAAGGTATTGGCATTATCTGCATCATTTATTTCCCAATAATCCATTTTTAGTTTGTGCATTGGATATGGCTGCATGGGATTTGTTTGGGCAAATGAAAGCAAAACCATTATATCAATTATGGGATACCGAGTGGACAAATAATTTACCCGTAACAGATTATACAATTGGCATTGATACCATAGAAAAAATGGTTGCAAAAATGAATGCCAAACCTTGGCCTGTTTATAAAATTAAGTTGGGAACTGATGAAGATATAGCTATCATGAAAGCCCTAACTGCTCAAACAAAATCGGTGTTTAGAATAGACGCTAATGCAGGATGGACAACAGCAGAAGCGTTGGAAAAAATTCCTCAATTAGCTCAAATGGGTGTTGAATTTATAGAGCAGCCCTTGGCAAAAGACAATTGGGAGGGGATGAAAGAGCTGTATGCGCAATCAAGTATTCCTTTAATTGCAGATGAAAGTTGTGTATCTGCTCAAGACGTAAAAAAATGCCACGAACACTAACACCTGCATTGGAAATGATAAAAGAAGCTCGTTCATTGGGTTTAAAAATCATGATGGGCAGTATGAATGAGAGTACCATTGGCTCTGCTGCTATTGCTCATTTTTTACCACAAATAGACTATGTGGATATGGATGGTCCATTGTTGTTGAAAGAAGATATTGCAACAGGCATTCAATATGATCAGGGTAAAATTAGCCTTACAGATAAGCCTGGTTTAGGCATTCGATTGCTTTAACAAATCAATCACCACTTTGTCTATTGGTAAAGACATAGATGCTGCTGATAAATCATTCCAATTGATCCAGCGAAAAACTTCCGCTTCTTTGGTTGGGTCTTGAATTTGATGGGGCTCAAAATCGAATGGGGTTGTTTTGGTGATTAACCCAGTAAAATCTTTTGCAAAAACTTCGTAATAAATAGAAATAATCTGATCGCGATTATTGAATGCAGAGATTTGAAAAAAATCGGTAGTATAAATATGTGCTCCAACGGTTACATCTAAACCCGTTTCTTCCTTAAATTCTCTTTTTAAGCAGTCTCTAGTGCCTTCGCCTATTTCAAGCCCGCCACCGGGCAGCTTTGTATAAAAATTACCTCGTATAAATTCGTCACTTACCAATAATCGTTGCTGATCATCTTTTAGAATTCCATAAATCCGCACATTGAACAATGCCATACTAAAACCATTTTTTCTTATAAAAATAACCGCCAATAATCACTGATATTAACAAGGATAATATTACTGGTATATAAAATGCATGATTAGAATGCTGATAGGGTAAATCTACATTCATTCCATAAATGCTGGTAACTAAAATGGGCAATGAAAGGATGATAGTGATAGATGTAAGCCTTTTCATTACATTGTTCAAGTTGTTGCTAATGATGCTCGCAAACGCATCCAATGTACTGCTAAGGATATTGGTATATATATTGGCCATTTCCAATGCCTGGCTGGTATCTACAATTAAATCTTGTAAAAATTCACGCTCTTCTTCGTTCAATCCTAAGAAATTGGTACGCTCCATTTTCATCATCAACATTTCATTGCTGCGCAAAGCCGTAACAAAATACACTAAACTTTTTTGTACGCGCATGAGCTTTAATAAATCTACATTACTGTTACTATCGTACAAACTTTGTTCGTACTGATTTCTATTGTGATTGATTTCTTTTAAGTAATCTAGGAATGTTTGTACTACTTTTTCAAACACTTTTAATACCATCATATTGCGCTTGTCGGGATGGCTTTTTTGAAAGGTATTCAAGAATTTTTTTATAGCGCCGTTGTCGAAAGAGTTTACCGTAACAATTTGGTTATGGGTAAGGATGATACAAATAGGGATGGTAATATAAAAAGCATCGCTATCATTAAAGGAATTGTTTTCGGTAGGGGTTTTAATGATTAGGAATTTTACATTGTCTTCCGTTTCATAACGCGGGCGTTCATCAATATCCAATGAGTCTCTTAAAAATTCTATAGGAATTTCTAAGTCTCTGCTCAGTTCTATAAATTCCTCTTCTTTAAAAGGAGGAACCAAATTTACCCAAACCCCTTGATCAGCTTTTTCAATTTCAATGGTTTGTCCGTTAATATTTTTAAAATATTGAATCATTTAATGGGTTTATTCAAGTCAACAATCAATGGTTCCTTTAAATACAAATTGGGCTGGTCCACAAAGCCAAATATTTTCAAATGTTGTATCGCCTGTTTTTTCAAATTCAACTGCTAATTGCCCACCCTTGGTAGATACTTCCACCCGGTTAAATCCGTTTTCATTGTGTGCAAATACCAATGCTGCAGCTGTTACACCAGTTCCACAGCTAAAGGTTTCATCTTCAACACCACGCTCGTAGGTTCTCACCTGAATATTTTGCGCATTTACTTCTACAAAATTAACGTTGATGCCTTTCTCTTTAAACTGGCTGCTATAGCGAATGCTACGACCTTCTTCGAACACGTTTAATTCAGCTAAATTTTGTACTTCTTTTATATAGTGAGGAGATCCAGTGTCTAAAATAGAAGCGTTGTGATTGGTTTGAATTTGATTTACATCTTTCATCTTCAAATGAATCCACTGATGCCTTCCAAAATTGGCTTCATGTGGGCCATCTGAAGCAATAAAATGATATTGATCTTTATGGATACCGCAATCGTAAGCAAATTTGGTTAAACATCTTCCGCCATTTCCACACATACTTCCTAGTGCGCCATCTGCATTAAAATAAGTCATTTCAAAATCGTATCCTTCTTTTAAGCCCAATAGCATTAAGCCATCAGCGCCAATCCCAAAATGTCTGTCGCAAATAAAATGAACCTGTTCTTTAGTAAGCTGAATATTGCCAGCTCGGTTATCAATAATCACAAAATCATTACCAGTTCCATGGTATTTGGAAAATTCAATCTGCATCCTGCAAATTAACGTGAAAAAGGGAAAGAAAGCGATGAATTAATTGCGAGTGTATTCTAGGTTGCCTTGGCAAAAAAGGAGGATATTATCCAAGCAATGTTCCAGTGTAATCAGTTCCTCTGGTTTAAAGTGGCCCAGAAACTGGCTCATTTTAATTTGGGTTTTAATTTCCGCATAAACCCTGATAAATAATTCGCTATTTCTTTTAAGCGAAAGCTTTGTATCGCTATTGGCTACAGCAGACAATCGGTTGCACACCAAGATAATGGATCTTCTTAGTTGGGAAGTGAGCACAAACCTTTGTTGAATGGGTAGCTTGCAGGTTAAACAAAATACTTCGCCTGCCACCGTAATGGCATGTTGATATACAGATATGTCGGGACGGAGCAATTCGGACATATGACGAATTTATGTAAGAAAAAGGGCTCCGCAAAATATTTATTGCACAGTGCACAATATTTCTAAAGATTTAACGATAAGCCTTTCTACAGCTAAAGCGCCATCCTTGCTAAATTCCTGTTTAACCCTATTGGCTACTATCGCATTGAGACTTAGGCAGTAATGGTTGAGTAATTTACCTAATCCATAAATAGCACTGGTTTCCATCTCAAAATTGCTAATACGGTGGTTCCCGTATCTAAAGCTGGTAAGTTGGTCTACAAAATCGGGGTATTGAAGCCCTAAACGTAGAACGCGACCTTGTGGGCCATAAAAACCGGGGCAAGTGACTGTAATGCCTTGATAAAATCCGTCTACAAAATATTTTTGTAATGCAGGAGCCGCAGAAGCAATGGTTGGGGTAGAAATATGCGAACCTAATTGCGTATGGTTCACAAATTCTTGTACAATGGCTATTTCTTCGTCATTATTATCCTGACGATAGAAATTCATCAAATTATCAATGCCCAATCCATGGGTACTAGCTACAAAAATGCCAGAAGACAGCACGGAGAGGCGTTTATTTCCAATATAACCTGTATGGGTAATGAATTCTCTATGTTCATATTTACCCTCAATCCGGTCGAAATGTTTACTTACTTCCGCTACTCTAGAAGGGTCTCCCACTGTAATGATGGTTTCTGCTAATTCTTCGGGTCGTAGGTTTAAGTGATATACGGCTCCACGGCTATTAATAATCAATTCACTCTCTGCAATTCTTTTCATTTTGGCATTGTTAAGCAACAAATTTCGTGAATTACTATTTAGAATTTAAAAATTAGTTTGATTCCGCTATTTTTGCCGTCCAATTTATTGGTCCTGTGGCCGAGTGGCTAGGCAGAGCTCTGCAAAAGCTTCCACAGCGGTTCGAATCCGCTCGGGACCTCTTAAAAGGATTACCTATTAGGTAATCCTTTTTTTTTACCTTAATGTAACTTTTGTAACTATTCTTCATTTATCTATTCGGCATTTTTGTTTACTAAATTTTAATTAATGGTAATTCTAGGTTTTTTACTAGCAGCTTTAGTAGGTATTTCATTGGGTCTTATTGGTAGTGGGGGATCTATATTAACTGTTCCAATATTGGTTTATGTTATGGGTGTTAATCCAGTATTGGCAACGGCTTATTCATTGTTTATAGTGGGTTCAACTGCTTTGGTAGGCGGCATTCAAAGTGCTATGCAAAAAAAGGTAGATTTTAAAACAGTACTCATTTTTGGAATTCCATCAATTTTAGCCGTTTATGTCACTCGTTTATGGGTTGTTCCAATCATACCTACAGAACTATTTTCTATTGCAGGGCTAGTTATAACAAAACCAATTGCTTTAATGCTTTTGTTTGCATCAGTTATGATCCTTGCTTCTGTTAGCATGATCAGGCCAAGTAAAAAAACATCTGTTGATGAATCATCGGTATTGGTATACAATTATCCAATGATTTTATTGGAAGGGGCTATTGTTGGAGTACTTACAGGTTTGGTAGGAGCCGGAGGTGGTTTTTTAATTATTCCAGCATTAGTTCTGCTGGCTAAAATGCCCATGAAATTAGCTATAGGAACATCTCTATTTATCATTGCAGCTAAATCATTGATAGGATTCACTGGCGATTTACAAGGAGCCCAAGTAATTGATTGGAAATTATTACTCAGTTTCTCGGGATTTGCTGTGGCAGGTATTTTTGTTGGTATTCTTTTATCTAAAAAAATAGCAGGTGAAAAACTTAAAAAAGCTTTTGGATGGTTTGTATTAATTATGGGTATTTATATTATTGTAAAAGAGTTATTTTTTCCTGCTGTTGGGGGGCACTAAATGTAACAACTGTTACCAACCTAGGGATTTCTAAACTAGATATTTACAATATAATTTTAAAAAATATAAACATATGTTTTTTCAACACATTTACGACAAAAGTTTAGCGCAGGCAAGTTATTTCATAGGATGTCAAAAAGCAGGTGTTGCTGCTGTTATTGATGCTAAAAGAGATGTAGATACCTACCTTGAAATTGCCAAGGCAAATAATATGACTATCACACATATTTTTGAAACACATATTCATGCTGATTTCTTAGCAGGTTCAAGAGAGTTAGCTAAATTAACAGGTGCACAATTGTATTTGTCTGATGAAGGTGGAGAAGGTTGGGAATATGAATTTCCGCATGTGGGATTAAAAAATAATGATCTAATTAAATTGGGCAATCTAAGTTTTAAAATATTACACACCCCTGGTCATACTCCAGAGAGTATCAGCTTCTTACTTACCGATCATCCTGCAAGTAATGAACCTGTGATGTTGTTTACAGGAGATTTTGTATTTGTTGGAGACATTGGCCGACCCGATTTATTAGAGAAGGCTGCAGGAATGATTGGTACTCAAGACAAAGGGGCAAAAGATATGTATCAAAGCATCAATAAATTTAATGCTTTAGCAGATTTTATTCAAGTATGGCCGGGTCATGGTGCTGGGTCGGCCTGTGGTAAAGCGTTGGGGTCGGTTCCTAGTACAACAGTTGGTTATGAAAAAGCACGTAACTGGGCATTTCAATATCCTACTGATGAAACAGGATTTGTAAAATATCTGTTAGCGGATCAACCAGAGCCACCAAAGTATTTTGCAATGATGAAGCATCTCAATAAAGTGAATCGACCTTTATTAACAGAAGTTCCAAAGTTGAAAAAACTTTCAATTGAAGAAGTGAACACGAATATGGCAAAAGGAATAAAATTATTAGATGCAAGAAATAAAACCGATTTTGCTGCAGGGTTTATTCCAGGCAGTTTAAATATTCAAGGAAATAATTCCTTTGCTACTTGGGCAGGTTGGTTTTTAACTTATGAAGAACCATTTATGATTTTAGCCGATGAGACTATGTTAAACGATTTAACCAGGAAATTAATGAGAATTGGTTTGGATAATATTGCTGGTTATTTATCTTCTGTAGATGAGTATACTCAGGCTGGTGGAAAGCTAATGAAAGTGCCTGTTATTAATTTAGCCGAAGCGAAGAATTTGATTAATAATTCTGATGTGCAAGTGGTTGATTTGCGCGGAGCAGCAGAATACAATGGGGGTCATATTACCGGAGCTGAAAATGTATTTGTAGGTACATTGCCCAGTCAATTAAGCAAAATTAGTAAAAGTAAAAAAGTAATGATTCATTGTCAGGGTGGAGACAGAGCTTCAATTGCTTATTCCATTCTTGCAAAAAATGGATTTGATAATATAGTTAATTATTCTGCAGGCATGAATGAATGGGTGAATACAGGTGAGCCAGTAGTTAGCTAATCCAAATTTTAAAAGACAAAGGTTTATTAAAATAATTCAGCGAATGAAGTATCGAATAATTGTATTAGTTGCTTTTTTGCTTTCACTCACATTAATCATTTGCAATACAAACAATATTGTTAGATGGTTTAACCCTGAAAATAATAAAGCAAAAACAACCTCGTTTTCTGAATCTTCTTCAACTAAAGAAAACACTACTGAAACTGCAATAGCTTATTGGCAACCGAAACCTGTTAACTTAATTACTAATAGAACTTTAAAAGAACAGGTAAACTATGGTAAAGAATTGATTGCACATACTGCAAAATATTTGGGCCCGAATGGTACTGTTTTGCAAATCACCAATGGTCAAAATTGCCAAAACTGTCATTTACAAGCAGGCACCTTGGTGTTTGCTAATAATTATGGTTCTGTAGCTTCTTCCTATCCAAAGTTTAGGGCAAGAAGTGGGAGATTGGAAAATATTTATAAAAGAGTGAATGATTGTTTAGAGAGAAGCTTAAATGGGAAGGCATTGGATACAACCAGTAAAGAAATGCAAGCAATTGTTGCTTACATAAACCATATTGGCTCTAATGTTCCAAAGGGACAGCATGCTGCAGGATCTGGATTAAAAGACATGGCTTATTTAAAGAGAGCTGCTGATCCTATTAAAGGGAAAGCTGTTTATGTAACTAAATGTCAAAGTTGTCATCAGGCTAATGGAGAAGGAGTTTTGCAGCCAGATAAAGTAGAATATAGTTTTCCTCCACTTTGGGGCAAACATAGTTTCAATGATGGTGCAGGACTTTATCGTATTTCTAATTTTGCAAAATATATAAAGTATAACATGCCGTTGGGTGTTACGCATGAAAATCCGCAATTATCGGATGAAGAAGCTTGGGATGTTTCAGCTTATGTAATAACACAGTCACGCCCACATCTTGAAGTTCCAAATGATTGGCCAGATATTGCTAAGAAGCCTATTGATTATCCTTTTGGTCCATATGCAGATGCATTCTCTCAAAAACAACATAAGTACGGGCCTTTTAACCCTATTGTATCAAGTACAAAAAAATAATTTCTTTAATCAAGGATAGACAAATTTATTGAAGGAGATAACTTAGTGGCTATGGTTAAACTGCTCAAAAACTTTTAAGTTATATTTGTTGGATAATTGAAAAAATGAAATATTCACAACAAATAGGGATGGTGTTGGCATTGGCTGTTATTGCCGCATGTTGGATGCCTTGGGTTTACATAGAAAGCAAGGATATTTGGGTAGATGGATTTCATGCAAAAGGAACCAATTTTGGCCGCCCAGGCTTGTTCATTGCCTATACTGCTGGTATCTCTTTTGTATTGTTCCTGGTAAACAAAATATGGGCTAAAAGAATCAATGTATTTATTGGCAGTTTTGCTTTTGCCTGGTCTATTAGAAACTACTTGATACTCTCCGCCTGCTTTGCAGGCGAGTGCCCGCAAAAACAGGTGGGATTGTATCTTATGGTAGTATTATCTGCCATTATGATGGTGATGAGTTTTCTGCCTAAAATAAAATTGACTGCATAAAATTAATGTAGGGCAGATTGGAAATTATATAAAATCGTTTTAATGGAGCTCAACTATTGAGCTCCATATTTATTTCAATAAATACCTTCAACACTTGATTGAGCAATTTTTATAAAGCTGATAAAGTTTTCAACGCATCATCAATTATTTGAACGCATTCCAATACTTGTTCTCTGTTAATGAGTAGTGGAGGAGCAAATCTTATCTTATCTCCGTGAGTAGGTTTGGCCAATAAGCCACGATCTTTTAATGCAAGGCATAAATCCCAAGAAGCATCTTTGTTTTCGTGTTCAATTACAATGGCATTTAATAAACCCTTACCTCTAATGGTTTTAATAAAAGGGCTATTGATTTTGGCTAATTCACTGCGCAATAATTTACCCATTGCTTCTGCATTCTCAGCCATTTTTTCTTCTTTCAAAACAGTTAATGCAGCAATAGCTACAGCGCAGGCCAATGGATTTCCACCATAACTAGATCCATGTTCTCCTGGGTGAATATTCATCATAATATCTTAATGCTTTGCCAAGAATTAATATATCTGGGCGAACATTTTCATAATCACAAGCCAACATTTTTCCTGTACGAGCTAACCCTGTTTGTATTTCATCTGCAATAAATAAAACATTGTAAAGGGTGCACAATTCCCGCACTTTTTGCAAATAGCCTTCATCCGGAATTACCACACCCGCTTCACCTTGAATGGGCTCTACCATGAATGCACAAACATTCTTGTCTTGAAAAGCTTTTTCTAATGCAATGGTATCATTATAAGGAACTAAGTCAAATCCAGGCATAAAAGGCCCAAAATCTTTGTAACTACTAGGATCGGTAGAGGAAGAAATAGCAGCCAATGTTCTTCCCCAAAAATTGCCTTCAGCAAAAATTACTTTGGCTTTATTTTCTGCAACGCCTTTTTTAGCGTAGGCCCATCTTCTTGCTAATTTGATGGCGGTTTCTCCACCTTCAACACCCGTATTCATAGGCAGTACCTTATCATATCCAAAATACTGCGTAATAAATTGTTCGTAATGGCCCAGTAAATTATTGTGAAAAGCTCTTGAAGTAAGCGTTAGTTTTTGCGCTTGATCTACCAAGCTTTTAATGATCGCAGGATGGCAATGTCCTTGGTTTACGGCAGAATATCCGCTTAAAAAATCATAGTATCTTTTACCATCTACATCCCATAAAAAAACACCTTCGCCTTTTTCTAAAACAACAGGTAAGGGGTGGTAATTATGTGCGCCATATAAATCTTCTAATGCTAAATAGCTAGCCGTATTGGTTGAAATTGTATTGGTAATCATGTTAAAAAGTATAAATACGTGGATATTGATTGGTATTAGTTTGTAAACCAAGTCAATAGATAAATAAAAATGAATGTGCTAGTGTAGCTATAGGCTACTAAAATAGTTACACCCCAAGAGGATGGTCGAGGAAATCTAGGTTGAAATGCAAAAAATGCAGATTAATCATACGCTGGCAAGATAGGTAATATTCAGCTCTTTTAAAGGAAAATTGTTATTTTCATTCAACACAAATCATCATATGAAACTTTTTAAAAAGATATTGGCTTATTTAGCCGTTTTACTAGTTGTATTTTCTGTGTTAGCATTCGCTACAGGAAAAACCTATTTATTTAAAGCTGTTATTTATAATTTTTCGGCCATAGACGATTATAAGAAGTTTGATAATAATTTAGTAACTGTTGGTACAGCAAAGCCTTGGGCCATAGCAAGTGATTATAATAAAATCAATTATCCCGACTCATTAAATGCATTGTTAGAAAAGTTAAGAAGCGTTGGTTTGTTGATGATCAAAAACGATTCCATAGTAATGGAAAAATATTGGGATGGTTATAGTGATAGTTCCTTGTCTGGTTCATTTTCGGTGGCAAAAAGTATTACCAGTATTTTAATTGGTGCTGCTATTAAAGAAGGAAAAATTAAATCGGTTCAACAAGCTGTTGGCGATTTTATTCCTGAGTTTAAAGTTGGTGATAAAGCTCAATTGAAAATTGTAGATCTATTAACAATGAGTAGTGGAACCGATTGGGATGAATCTTATTGGAACCCGCTAACTGTTACTGCAGAAGCTTATTATGGAACGGATGTGTATAAAACGGCTACCAGTGTTAAAATGGTAAATGCACCAGGCACATTGCATTCGTATAAAAGTGGAGACACACAATTGTTGGGATTAATTGTTGAAAAAGCAACCAGAAAAACCTTGAGTGCCTATGCTTCTGAAAAATTATGGCAACCATTGGGAGCAAAACACGAAGCATTGTGGAGTGTAGATCATACTGGTGGAAATACAAAAGCATATTGTTGTTTTAATACCAATACACGAGATTTTGCACGCATAGGAAAATTCATGTTAGATAGCGGAAAAATTAAAGGAGTGCCCGTTATAGATTCCAATTATTTTATGCAATCGATAACCCCTTGTGGCATTACTGATTTAAAAGGTGTTGCTTGTGATTATTATGGATACCAATGGTGGATAGATCCTGAGCACAAAGATATTTTTTATGCTAGGGGTATATTAGGACAGTACATTATTGTAATTCCTTCTAAAAAAATGATTGTAGTGCGTTTGGCGCATAAAGCATCAAAAGAACGTATAAGAACAGTACCTACAGAAGTGCGCTATTTAATTAATTGGGCTTTGGCAACAAGTTAATTTGATTATTGTACTTTCGCCAAAATCAATAACTGATTGAACCCATTAGTAGCCATCGTTATTCTCAATTTCAACGGTAAAAAATCGTTATTCTCAATTTCAACGGTAAAAAATACCTTGAAGAATTTTTGCCTTCGGTGATGGCTTCTACGTATCATCCATTTGAAGTAATTGTAGCAGATAATGGGAGTGGAGATGATTCTATTGCTTTTTTAAAGGAATATTACCCTAGTATAACAATTTTAAAAAATGAGGTGAATTTGGGATTTGCAGGAGGATACAATTGGGCCTTGCAACAAGTAAAAGCACCTTATTATATTTTACTCAATTCGGATGTAGAAGTTACACCCAATTGGATTGAGCCCATCATCGAGTTGATGGAATCAAGGCCTTCTATTGCGGCATGTCAACCCAAATTGTTATCACATCAGGATCCGCATTTATTTGAATATGCAGGTTCTGCAGGTGGATGGATTGATCATTTGGGCTATCCATTTTCTAGGGGACGAGTATTTGATGTATGTGAGGCAGATAATGGTCAATACAATGATACGATTGAAATTTTTTGGGCAACAGGTGCTGCTATGTTTGTACGTTCCGAATTGTTTCATGCAATGGGTGGCTTTGATCCTTACTTTTTTGCACATCAAGAAGAAATTGATTTATGCTGGAGAATGCAACTGAAGGGCTATCATATTATGGCATGCCCAAAGTCGGTGGTTTACCATGTGGGTGCAGGTACTTTGCCAAGAGGAGGAAGAAAAGTATTCCTCAATTTCAGGAATAACCTGATTATGCTTTGTAAAAATTTGCCATTAAGAGAATTGGTATGGAAACTGCCATTTCGTTTTTTATTAGACGCTATTTCGGCATGGAAGGGATTATTTACCGGTGATATATGGTTTTTTACTGCTATTGTAAAGTCTCATATCAGTTTTTTTTACTGGTTTATCACCCGTTTTTCGCCTTCAAAAAATACCGTAATTCCCATGTCTGGCCTTCATGGCGTATACCATGGGTCGGTTGTATGGAATTATTTTATTGATCAAAAAAAGCATTTTCTAGAAATAATTCCAGCCAAGGCATGATAAATTTAAAGCCAACCCCTATTTTTGCACAGCAATAACCCACTATGTCACAGGAAATCATTGAGCACGAAGAAAAAGACTTTACTAAAAACTGGGTGAGTTCATCCCGTTTTTTATTTTATTTACAGGTATTTGTAGTTTTAGCCTTTGTTTTGGGCGGATGCTACCGCATGTATAACCAACGCTACAAAGGAAAGCCCGATGTAGAAGTACAAGGTAGCTCTACTTACAAACCTGTGTACAAATAATTTTTTATAAAAAAATTTTGTCAAGAACTTGAGTTGGCTATTTTTGCACTCCCAATTTAGTTCTTACAGATA
>VIKJ01000101.1 GCA_008080615.1 Chitinophagaceae bacterium
ACTACCTTGCGATAACCAGATTTTGAGTCTAGCGCGTCTACCAATTCCGCCATCTGGGCGTTAAATGGAGTGCAATATTAGCCCAACCACTTACAATTTCCAAAATATTCTATTGAAGGCCTGCAATAATTTTGTCTAAGTACTTCTTTTTAAAATAATAGTCTTTTACTTGCAGCAGCTCTTTTTCGGGAGTAGTATTTTCTTGATAATGTTCCAAAACTGGTTCAATATTTTCATAAATTTCGGTTTGTAAGTTATTTGCTGTGGCTAGGAGTGCTGCTACGGCTGCATTGTCGGCTTTGTCTAGTTCCATCACTTGCTCGTTCAAATCCATCACTTCCATTAAAAAATCGGGGCTGAGGTTGTATTTCTCTTCTTCTTGTAATAAGCCCTTTTGGGTTAAGATATATTTGATTAATTGGTCTTTATTCAGCAAGGTTTTATAGGCTTTATTGATGGTTGCGGATTGCTCTATTGCCAAATTTTGTTCCTCCGCTGTACCTTGGCCAAAAAAGTCG
Source organism: Chitinophagaceae bacterium (assembly GCA_008080615.1). Taxonomy (GTDB): domain Bacteria; phylum Bacteroidota; class Bacteroidia; order Chitinophagales; family Chitinophagaceae; genus Sediminibacterium. The sequence continues at coordinate 519 of VIKJ01000101.1, forward strand.
GGGTGATTGGCCCTACTCAGTTCGTAAAACTTTTTCTTTACGGCTGCAGCGTCTATATTAAAGCTGGGGGCTATCTGGAATAATTCAAAATAATTCATGTGGCAAAACTAAGCCCTTGCCGCCCATTCTTGTTTCGAGAAATGATAAATATCATGGTTATGGCAATGGGCAATCAAGTAAATTCGTGCAAAATGATGCAATGCTTGTTATAGGACTTATTAGAGAGGGGAAAATACCATCAGATAATCGCGTAGCGCTTACACCAGCGCAGTGTAAATTTTTAAGTAAGCACTATACTGATATCCAAATTAAAGTACAAACTGCTACTAATCGGTGTTATACCGATCATGAATACGAACAGGCTGGAATTGAAATAACGGATGATTTATCTGATTGCAGTTTAATCCTTGGTATCAAAGAAATTCCTGTAAATCAATTAATACCCAATAAGCGGTACATGTTTTTTTCTCATACTAAAAAAATGCAGCCTTATAATCAACTGTTGATGCAAGCAATGGTTGAAAAGCAAATCACGTTAATTGATTATGAATGTTTAGAACATAGAGATGGGCAAAGAATCATTGGATTTGGTTTTTTTGCGGGCATTGTGGGCGCACACAATGGCATCATGGCTTATGGCAATAGGACAGGGGCGTATCAATTGGAAAGAGTTCATCATGTAAAGGATTATCGCCATTTAATTCATACTTATTTTGGATTAAAACTTCCTCCAATTAAGATTGCAGTTATAGGTAGTGGGAGAGTAGCCCACGGTATTGTAGAAGTGATGAATTTGATGGATGCCCAGGAAGTTGAACCCGAGGATTATCTAACGAAGAAATATGAATATCCAGTATATGTGCAATTAAAAGGAAATGATTTGTATCGGCATAAATCTACTGGAAAATATTCCAGAGATCATTTTCATGCTAATCCAGATCAATATGATTGTTTGTTCAACCAATATATTGCGCATACTACCATTTTAATGAATGGAATTTATTGGAGTACAGAAATGCCTCGTTTGTTTACTATGAATGAACTAGCTAGTAATCGTTTTGGTATTCAAACTATCGCAGACATAACAGATGATAAAAATGGAAGTGTTCCCTGCAATTTGGGAGATGCCACTATTCAAGATCCTATTTATGGAGTAGATAAAATTACGGGACAAAAAACAGCTCCATATATAGAAGGATCTGTTGATGTGATGGCTGTTGGAAATTTGCCCAATGAACTTCCCAGAGATGCAAGCAGGTATTTTGGAGAACAATTAATCAAATACATTTTAAATGATATTAGAACTGGTGGTTCTGCATTAATTGATCATGCTACCATTTTACAAAATGGAAAATTGACCAAGAATTTTGAGTACTTAAAGGAATATGCAGGAGTAGTTGAATAAACTATTTCAACAAATTTTTTACTTCATTTAATTTCATCAATGCCTCCACAGGTGTAAGCTGATTGATATCAATATCCGTAAGCATTTTTCTAATAGAATCGAATGTGGCAGAATGCGCATCGAAAATAGATAACTGTACTTGTGGGGTACTTATTTGTTTTAGTATTTCTCCCGTTCTTTCTTTTCCATCCTCTTTTACATGTTGCTGTTCTAATTGAGCTAAAATGGTGTTGGCCCTATTGATTAAGGATATAGGCATTCCAGCCATTCTTGCAACCTGAATACCAAAGCTATGTGTACTGCCACCTGGAGCCATTTTTCTCAGGAAAATAATTTTATTGCTTAACTCTTTATGAGTGATATGAAAATTTTTAACATTGGCCAATCGCTCTTCCAATTCATTCAGTTCATGATAGTGCGTTGCAAAAAGCGTTTTGGGTTTAAACGCACTGTTATGGATAAATTCAACCATACTCCATGCTATAGAAATACCATCATATGTTGCAGTTCCTCTGCCAATTTCATCTAGCAATATCAGGCTTCTTGCACTCATATTGTTGATGATGCTGGCTGTTTCATTCATCTCCACCATAAAGGTAGATTCTCCTCCACTCAAGTTATCTGAAGCACCAACCCTAGTAAAAATTTTATCGGTTAATGGAATATTGGCTGCGGTTGCAGGAACAAAACTGCCCATATGTGCCATGAGGGTAATGATGGCCGTTTGCCTAAGCAAAGCACTTTTACCACTCATGTTTGGTCCTGTTAAAATAATTACTTGTTGAGTAGAAGGGTCTAACAAAATATCATTGGCAATATAAGTTTCATCTACTCCTAAATGTTGTTCAATTACTGGGTGCCTGCCATCTGTAATAGAAAGCTGCATGCCTTCGTGAAGCAATGGTTTTTTATAATGATACTGGTTGGCATTATCTGCAAAGCACATTAAACAGTCAATAGTTGCTAAGGCTTGCGCATTTACTTGAACAGGGGCTATATAATGTTGTAGTTCGTTTAGCAATTGATTGTAACGCTCTATTTCAATAGCCAGTATTTTATCTTCTGCTCCAATAATTTTTTCTTCGTATTCCTTTAGCTCAGGAGTTATATATCGCTCTGCATTGGTAAGTGTTTGCTTTCTTATCCAATCAGCTGGAACTTTGTTTTTATGCGAATTGGTAACTTCTAAATAATAACCAAATACATTATTGAAACTAATTTTTAAAGAATTGATTCCTGTTCGTTCTGCTTCTCTTTGTTGAATGCCAATTAGGTATTCTTTGCCACCACTTGCAATTGATCTCAATTGATCTAATTCCTCATCAACGCCTTGTTTCACGAATCCTCCTTTATTAATCATCACAGGAGGAGCATCAATTATTTCGTTGTTAATTTTTAGCACCATTTGGCTACATTCATCTAATGCTGATGCCAATTTTTTTAAATAGGGGTTGGCATTATCAGTTAGCCATATTTTAATCTGTGCTATTTGTTCTAGTCCTCGGGCAAGCTGAACTACTTCTCTTGGATTGATTTTTTTAAGCGGAATTTTACTCACTATCCGCTCAATATCTCCACAACTTTTAATGGCTGCAGTTAGTTTGGTTCTTAGTTCAATATTCAATATGCCATATTCAACAGCATCAAGCCTTTCATTGATTTTACTGATTTCTTTTAATGGAAAAGCCAACCAACGTTTTAATAATCGGGCGCCCATTGGGCTAACCGTATGATCTATTACTTGTAATAAACTGGTATGCTGATCATTTCCTGTAGGAAATAATTCTAGGTTGCGAATAGTAAAACGATCCATCCACAAAAAATCGTCCCTTTCTATTCTTTGAATATGGGTAAGGTGTTGCAGATTGGGATGTTCTGTTTCTTTTAAATAATATAAAATGGCGCCTGCTGCAATAATCGATTCTTTGAGGCCTTCAATTCCAAATCCTTTTAATGAGTGTGTTTGAAAATGTTTCAACAAACTTTCTGTAGCAAATGCTTCATCAAAAATCCAGCTATCCATGGTGTACGTATAAAAACGTGTTCCATACATTTCCTTAAAATGTTTCTGATAATTTCTTTGAAAGATAATTTCAGAAGGCTTTAAACTTTGTAATAGTTTATCTATGTATTCATCATTGCCCTGTGCTACTAAAAATTCGCCAGTAGAAATATCTAGTAATGCTATGCCTGTTTCTTTATCTGTAAAATGTAGTGCTGCTAAAAAATTATTGCTTTTATTTTCTAATAATTTATCATTGGTAGCAACCCCAGGTGTTACCAATTCTGTAACCCCTCTTTTTACAATTCCTTTTACGGTTTTGGGGTCTTCCAATTGGTCACAAATGGCCACTCTATAACCTGCTTTAACCAATTTGTGTAAATAGGTATCCAAGGAATGGTGAGGAAAGCCTGCTAGTTCGCTGGATGCGGCAGCGCCATTGTTTCTTTTAGTTAAAGTAATTCCCAATACTTTAGAAGCGATAATGGCGTCTTCTCCAAAAGTTTCATAAAAGTCGCCTACCCTAAATAACAAAACAGCATCGGGGTATTTTTGCTTAATAGCCCGATGCTGCTGCATTAAAGGTGTATCGTTTCCGGTTTTTGCCATGGCAACAAATATAACGATACGAGTAATAAAAAATTCGATTCAATTATCGTATGGCGCCTGGTCTTGCTGCGGGCAATGCCTTCCTTGGAAGTTTGGCATCACGCTGCGCTGTATGGTAAACAAATGACGCAACAACCGTAGCCATTTGCTTTAAGTCTGCTTCAATTAAATGATCATACACATCCATATTGCTATGGTGGGTGCGGGTATCAAACTCAATAGGGTCTTGAATAAATTGAAAGCCTGGTAATCCTACCGCATCAAAAGACTGATGATCTGTTCCACCTGTATTACTAATGGTTACAGCTCCTGCTCCTAAATCGTTGAATGGGGTTAGCCATGCTTTAAAAATATTTCTGCAGGCTTCATTTCCTTGCAAATAAATACCCCTGATTTTTCCCGTTCCATTGTCAATATTAAAATAGCCAGAAATCTTTTCGTGCTGAGGTAATAAGTTCATATTGGCAGGGTCTGCAAA
>VIKJ01000102.1:0-9784 GCA_008080615.1 Chitinophagaceae bacterium
CAACTGAATAACCTGCATTGCTCAACTCCCAATAGGGATGAGTTACTTCGGCAGCCCAAACTCCAATTGGCCAACCCGTTTGTTTGCTAACAGAAGGGTTTGAAGCTATCAACAGTACTTTTCCGTTCTGCCCTGCATTGTGTTGTGCTTTAATTGAAACACTTAAAAAAGCAATTGCGATCAATAGTATTATTTTTTTCATCCTATATATTTTAGGATGTAAAAATGAGAACTATATATATATTTGCCTATAGTATAACCCAAAAGTTTGATACATACCTTTTAGAAAGTATCAATGAAATAAACCCTTTCCCATGCCCGACTTTAATTACAAAGGAAAAATTTATTACAATCCAGTTCAATTGGTAATGGAACAAATAGGTGGAACTTGGAAGGCACCTATTCTATGGAGATTAAATGACAATACAATGAGATATGGTGAATTAAGAAAAGACATACCCCATATCTCCGATAAAATGCTTACCACTCAATTGAGGGAATTAGAAGAAGATGGGTTTATACATAGAAAAGTATACGCAGTAGTTCCACCTAAAACCGAATACTCGCTTACAGATGAGGGAAGAGAAATGATCACTTTAATTACTACTATCCGCAATTATGGATTAAAAATGATTGAAAAACAATCTCTGCGTTAGTATGTAGGTGATTAGGCTTTGTATTTTTCCTAACTTGTACAACTTAATTTCTATCTATGAATACTTTAGCTGATCAGCTTCAACTTATGCGCCAATTTTTTCAATCTGGTGCTACACAATCTTATGCTTTTCGTAAACAACAACTCATTAATTTAAAAAATGAAGTGACAAAACACGAGGAAGCCATTTATGAAGCATTGTATGCTGATCTGCATAAAAGCAAAGAGGAATGCTGGGTAACAGAGAATGGATTTTTTTTAACAGAATTAAAAGATGCCTTGGCCAATTTAAAAAATTGGATGGAGCCAGAAGCAGTGCCTACCAATTTATTGAATTTGCCTTCTAGTAGTAAAGTTGTTCGTGAGCCTTTGGGTGTAGTACTTGTTATTGGCCCATGGAATTATCCCTTTCAATTACTATTTACTCCATTGATGGGTGCCATTGCAGCAGGTAATTGTGTTGTGCTAAAACCCAGTGAGTTTGCGCCTGCAACGGCCTCAGTTATGCAAAAAATTATTACTGCTTGCTTTCCTCCGGAACAAGTATTGTATGTTGCTGGTGATGGGGCTACTGTTATTCCTGAAATGATGAATCATTTTAATTTTGATCATGTGTTTTATACAGGCAGCACTTCTGTAGGAAAAATTATTTATAAAATGGCTGCCGAAAAGCTTATTCCTGTTACGTTAGAGCTAGGTGGCAAGAGCCCCTGTGTAGTAGAATCCGATGCCAATATTAGCGTTGCTGCTAAGCGTATTACCATGCCAAAATATTCTAATGCAGGCCAAATGTGTGTAGCTCCTGATTACGTGCTTGTACATGAAAGTAAAAAGGAAGAACTCATTGCAGCGATTAAAAAAGCAATTCCTCGGTTTTATGGTGCTGATGCCGCAAATGAAGATGGTACGACCGTGCTCAATTATTTATTGAGCCTACTATTTTAGTGGATGTAAACTTAAATAGTGCCATTATGAAAGAAGAAATTTTTGGCCCACTGCTTCCGATACTCACATTCAACACTATGGAAGAAGCTAAAGCTATAATTGCTCAAAATCCCAATCCGCTGGCTTTTTATGTATTCACTTCTTCTAGTGCAAAAGAGAAAGCATGGGTTAATGCGATCCCTGCAGGTGGTACTTGTGTAAATACGGCTAGCTTACATTTAACCAATCCCAATTTACCCTTTGGTGGAAGAGGTTTTAGCGGAACGGGTGCTTATCATGGTAAATATAGTTTCGATACGTTTAGTCATAAAAAAGCAGTGATGAAAACGCCTACTTGGTTTGATCCTGCATTAAAATATCCTCCATTTACAGGTAAATTGAAATTGTTAAAGTGGTTGGTTGGATAATTAATGAATACCTTACTTTAACTTATGAAATTAATTTTTATATTTCTTGCAATTGCTTTAGCAATTACTTTACCCATTAAAAAGAAAGATATGACCTGGCGCCAATCTATACTTAAAGCCTTGTATCCAGTGATTATGCTAAAAGGAAAAATTTTCGGCAATCAAAAAGATATAAAATTAAACGTTAACCAATCTGCACCTGCTGAATCATTCTATAATTTATCTGCTATTAAAAACAATGGAGATACACTAGCATTTTCTTCATTAAAAGGTAAAAAAGTATTGATAGTGAATACAGCAAGCGATTGTGGTTTTACTGGTCAATACGAAGAACTAGAAAAACTTCACCAACAATTTGGAGATCGCCTTATTGTGCTTGGATTTCCTGCCAACGATTTTAAGGAGCAAGAAAAAAAATCGGATACTGCCATTGCTGAGTTTTGTAAAATTAATTACGGAGTAAGTTTTCAGTTAATGCAAAAATCGCATGTAATAAAAGGACCTGAACAACATCCCGTATTCAAATGGTTGAGCAATGCATCTGCCAATGGATGGAGCAATCATCAACCAGTATGGAACTTTAGTAAATATATTATTGATGAAAATGGTACACTACAAGCATTTTACACGCAAATGGTTTCTCCATTAGATCAATCAATAAAAAGTCAAATTCTTAAATAGGGCAATTCTCGTGGTAATCAATTAATTCGATAGGGGTTCGCTCTATAACAAAACCTTTATAGGTAGTGGCTACTTCATCTAACACTGCTTCAATTTCTTCTTGTAACATTAGTGTAACCAATCTGCCTCTGAATTCTTTGATGCCTGGTAAGCCCTTTAAATAATTGGCATAGTGCCTGCGCATTTCAAAAATACCCACTTTAGGTCCTTTCCATTCTAAAGATTTACGCAAATGTTTTTTACAAACTTCTACTCTTTCTTCTACTGTAGGAAAAGGAAGCATTTCGCCAGTTGCAACAAAATGTTTGATTTCTCTAAAAATCCAAGGATAGCCAATTGCAGCTCTTCCTATCATTATTCCATCTACACCATAGCGTTCTTTGTAGGCAAGTGCTTTCTGCGGGCTGTCTATATCTCCATTACCAAATATGGGTATATGAATGCGGGGATTATTTTTCACTTTGGCAATTAAACTCCAATCTGCTTCTCCCTTATACATTTGCGCTCTTGTTCTGCCATGAATTGCCAAGGCTTTAATGCCCACATCTTGTAATCGTTCTGCTACTTCTTCAATATTCTTGGTATTGTCATCCCATCCTAGTCTAGTTTTTACCGTAACGGGTAGTTTGGTGCTTTTTACAACTGCATCTGTAAGGCGTACCATCAAGTCTACATCTTTTAAAACACCGGCACCTGCCCCTCTCAATGCTACTTTTTTTACTGGGCAACCAAAATTGATGTCTAACAAGTCGGGGTTTACCGTTTCTACAATTTTAGCACTTAGTGAAAGTGCCTCTTCATCTCCCCCAAATATCTGTATACCAACAGGGCGTTCGTAATCAAAAATGTCTAATTTTTTTCTGCTTTTGATGGCATCTCTTATCAAGCCCTCACTACTAATAAACTCAGTATACATCAGGTCTGCACCACTATCTTTACACACGGCACGAAAGGGTGGATCACTTACATCTTCCATTGGTGCTAGTAAAAGCGGAAAATCGGGCAGTACTATTTGATCAATTTTAACCATATTGTGTTATATACCTTTTATCCCATTCATTAATGGGTAATTAAAGGAATTTGCGAAATTACAACCTTATTTTTCAATTTAATGAATCAGAAGCCCATCCTTAATTATGCTAGCCAATTTGCCCTTTTATTGGGTTTACTGGGAGTTTGTCTTATTGTAAGTAGTTTTTTTATGGGTTTGGTTGCTGCGCAAGTGCTCAATAAACCCTTAATGCAGGCCGCAAATGAGTTAATTAAGCCCGAAAATGCCAATCTTGCCCGATTACTCAATACAATTACCACTTTTATTGCCTTTTTTGTATAGGTTTGGTTGTGTTGATCAGTTTTGCAGCCTTGTTTTTAAGCGGATCATTGGGTGCTTTAAATGAAATGATTCCCATGCCTGATTCTTTTTTAAAGAAAGCCAGGCAATTAGAGGAAACGTATAAATCGGCCATGTTATCGATGGCTACCATGCGTTCTTTTACCGATTATCTGTTGAGTTTACTGGTAATTGCCCTTGCACCTGCCATTTTTGAAGAAGTACTTTTTAGGGGAAGCTTGCAACAAATTTTTATTGGTTGGACCAATAATAAATGGGTAGGTATCATCATTACTTCCATTATTTTCAGCGCCATACATGGTTCTTATTTTGGCTTTTTACCAAGATTGGGCCTGGGGATTATTTTAGGCTTGATATTTTATTTAAGCAAGAATTTATGGTTGAGTATTGCCATGCATTTTTTAAATAATGCAGTGGTTGTTACCCAAATTTATGTGCTAACTAAAATGGGAAAACCCATAGAAAAAGCCATGGACGAATCAATGCCCATTTGGTTGGGAGGTATTGCCCTTATTGGATTATTTTTTGCGTTCAACTATTATAAGCAAGCATCTAATCAAGTAATCAAAGCAAATCAACAAATTCAACAAGATGAAGCCCTGGTTTAAAATTTTTTCAACACGCAGTATTGCCGAAGCAAGTATTATCCAAGGCATGTTAGAAGAGAATCAAATTCCTGTTCAACAATTGAATAAACAGGATAGTAGTTATATAAATTTTGGAGACATTGAACTATATGTACCAGATCATCTAAAAGATACTGCTACTCAATTGGTACAACAAAATTTGCTGAACTAGTATTGGGTACTTAATGGGGTTACCTTAACCTCCTTATCTTTACTTAATAACAGCAAATCGCATGGCCTTAAATATTGCAACCCTTAAAACCAGAGCGCTCACCGCCATTGTATTTGTAGCAGTGATGCTTACGGGTATCATGTACCATGAATGGAGTTTTACAGGCCTGTTTTTAGTAATTCAGTTTGGTTGCATATTTGAATATTTAAAACTGATTAAGCTGATTGATCCTAGCTATGGCAAGTTTCCCTTGCCTTTTTTGAAATTTTTTGTACTGGGTATTTTGTATTTGGTTCCTCCATTTTCAATCATGAGAATGCTGTATATATATAGTCCTAGTTTTTTTGAAGGTCCTAACTGGGTTTTACCCATGATCATCATTGCAGCCATATGGATAAATGATACCATGGCTTATTTTGTTGGCTCTTTAATTGGGAAGCATCCACTTTCTGCTATTTCGCCAAAAAAAACCTGGGAAGGAACGATTGGTGGAGCAATATTGGCCGTATTGGTAATTAGCTGGGCCGCATCAGCTATATGGGGTTTTTCGGTAAAATATTTACTTGCAATTTCTGCAACTGCAGCTATTGCGGGCACTTTTGGTGATTTGCTAGAAAGTAAATTAAAAAGAATGGCGGGTGTAAAAGACAGTGGCCAAATCATGCCTGGTCATGGTGGTTTTTTAGATCGATTTGATTCCCTGCTGATTGCAACTCCTGCCGTATGGTTGGTTTTATTGCTTTTTTATAGGCCTTTCTGATTTTTCCGAATTACATTTGCCATTCAAAATTCACCAATGACCATTCATAGAGAAGGATATAGAACCATTGCTATCACCGCTTTTTTATTTGGAGTAATTAATCTTATTTCTTTTAGTTTTTTAAGCGGCCCTTTGCCTTGGCTGGCAATTGCTTTATTTATTGGAACCTTGGGTTTGTTTCTCTTTATTGTTTCTTTCTTTAGAATTCCTAGCCGTATCCATACAATCAATGACAATCAATTAATTTGCCCTGCAGATGGCAAAGTGGTTGTGATTGAAGAAATTACAGATGTGGAGTATTTTAAAGACAGGAGAATTCAGGTGAGTATTTTTATGAGCCCTGCCAATGTGCATGTGAATCGCAATCCAATGAGTGGCGTAGTTACTTACAATCAATACCATAAGGGCAAGTATTTAGTGGCCTGGCACCCAAAATCTTCTACGGAAAATGAACGTTGGAGCGTAGCAGTTAAAAACAGCCATGGAGAGATATTGTATAAACAAATTGCCGGTGCTTTGGCCAAGCGAATTTGTAATTATACCAAAGTGGGGCAGCAGGTGAAGCAATGTGATGAGTATGGGTTCATCAAATTTGGTAGTAGGGTAGATATATTATTGCCTGTTGGAACATCAATTAATGTAAACCTCAATCAAGCAGTAAAGGGTGGGGTAACGGTTTTGGCTACATGGTAGGAAATTGCCTTATTTTAACAGTTTTATTAAGTATTTTTTAATTCGTTTTCATAACTTTAAATATTGAATCATTTAAACAATCAACATATGAAAAAATTATTGGTGTTAGCAACTGCAGCTTTCTTATTTACTGGCGTAGCTTTTGCTGGTGGTGACGGAAAAAAATGTGCAAAATCTAAAGAGTGTGGTAAGGATATGAAAGAATGTAAAATGAAAGATAAAAAGGACATGAAAGACTGTTGCAAAAAAGAGGCAGAAAAAACACCTACAAAAAAAGCATAACATATAAATTATTTTCCGCCCGCTACTTTTTAGTAGCGGGTTTTTTATTTATAGGATGGCTTCTAATTCTTTTAGATGATAAATTGTATAAGTAGGTTTTACTTCGGTAATAGCATTGATATGGTTTACAAAAATGGTATCAAGCCCAGCGTTCATTCCTCCAATAATATCTGCTTCTATATTGTCTCCAATCATAATACTCTCCTCTACTTTAGCCCCTGCTCTTGTTAATGCATGATCAAAAATTTCCTTATTGGGTTTTAAGCTATTGCTTCCTTCCGATGTAACAACTTCTTTAAAATAATGCCCAATATGGCTTTGTTCTAATTTATGGTATTGCACTTTTTCAAAACCATTGGTAATTAAATGAAGATGGTATCCTTTATTATTGAGGTAGGTTAATATTTCGTGGGTATAAGGAAACAACGTATTTTTTGTGGGCAATAAATCTAAAAATTGCATACCCATTGAACGAGACAATGGCTCATCTGCAATTTTAAATTCTAATAAGGCCAACCACATTCTTTTCCATCGTAGTTCATCTTGCTTAATGATGCCTTTTGCATATTTCTCCCAAAGCCGATGATTGTGGTAACTGTATTTTTCAAAAAAAGCATCGAAATTGGTGATGCCTCTATTGGTAAGGTCATGGCTGTTATAAATATCTTGCATAGCTTCTTTAGAATTGGTATCAAAATCCCAAAGCGTATGATCTAAATCGAAAAATAGATGTTGATATTGCATGCGGTAAAGTTAAGCCTTGCTAAGTAAAATGCATATGTTGTAGATTTGAATACTTTTATCTTTTAATTATTTTTCATGAATATCATTATAACAGGCGCTTCAAAAGGAATTGGAAAAGCTATTGCTGCTGAATTTGCTGCAGCTGGCAACACTATTTTATTGTGTAGTAGGGGCGAAAAGAGTTTATACGATGCAGTTGCAGAACTACAAACTCAATATCCCGAAAGCATTATTAAAGGTCAGGTTGCTGATATGGCCAATAAGGACGAAGTGAAATCATTTGCGCAATGGTGTTTAAAACAGGGTAGCCCAGATGTATTGGTAAACAATGCTGGGCAATACCTTCCTGGTGCGGTTCATGAAGAGGAAGACGGCGTGTTAGAGCAAATGATCGAAACCAACTTGTATAGTGCCTATCATTTAACCAGGGCCTTAGTACCTGCCATGATTGAAGCTAAAAAGGGGCATATTTTTAATATTTGTTCTATTGCATCATTGCAAGCTTATGCTAATGGAGGCAGTTATAGTATCAGCAAATTTGCCTTATTGGGCTTTAGTAAAAACCTACGTGAAGAATTAAAACCCAAGGGAGTAAAAGTTACGGCAGTTTGCCCTGGTGCAACAATGAGCGCTAGTTGGGATGGCGCTTCAATAGATCCTTATCGTATAATGGAAGCTGCAGATATTGCTAAGATGGTGTTTGCTGCTTCAAATCTATCTCCTATGGCTGTTGTAGAAGATATTATCATGCGCCCACAATTAGGAGACCTTTAAATTGTAGTATACAATTTTTCTCAGTTAACAATAGGGTAACTATTCGCTAACATATAGTTCATATATAGATTAGAACTTTGCTAAACTCTAATCTATGGACAGACGTCCGCTTGATGTAGTAGTAATGAGTGACCTTCATTTAGGCACTTATGGTTGTCACGCTACCGAAATAGTTAATTACCTCAAAAGTATTCAACCGCAAATATTGGTATTGAACGGTGATATCATTGATATCTGGCAGTTCAACAAACGCTATTTTCCTGTTGCCCATATGCAGGTGATTAAGGAGATTATGAACTTATTAAGCAAGGGTACAAGGGTGATTTATATCACAGGTAACCACGATGAATCCTTACGCCGCTTTAGCGATATGACCATGGGTAATTTTCAATTAACCGATAAAGTGGTAATGGAAATTAATGGGAAAATGACCTGGATTTTTCATGGAGATGTTTTTGATGCAACTACAAAGGGTAGTGCTAAGTTATTAGCAAAATTAGGTGGGCATGGTTACGATTTATTAATACTCATTAACAGTTGCATTAATTGGGGCCTCAAATGCATGGGCAAAGAAAAAATGAGCTTTAGTAAAAAAGTAAAAAATAGTGTAAAAAAAGCGGTTTCCTGGATTGGTGATTTTGAACAAACTGCTGCTGAATTGGCCATAGAGAAAAAATACGATTATGTTATTTGTGGACATATTCATCAACCACAAAAAAGAGAAGTAGTTACAAAAAATGGATCGGTAATGTATTTGAATAGTGGAGATTGGATTGAGAATTTAACTGCATTAGAATACTCGCACAGTGAATGGAATATTTTTCAGTACAACGAAAAAGATTTTGTTGCTACTAAAGCAATGTGGTTACTGAAGAAGTTGCATTATTTATTCACTCATTAGCTGTACAATAATGAATATATTTTACGCAGTTCAGGCAACCGGAAATGGCCATATTAGCAGGGCAATTGAGTTAATGCCTTTTTTGCAACAGTATGGAAATGTAGATGTGTTTTTAAGCGGTAACAATAGTTATTTAGAAGCCAATTTGCCTGTTAAATATAGAAGTAAGGGCTTGAGTTTATTTTATGGAAATAAAGGTGGATTAGATTACTGGAAAATGGCTAGGGATTTTAGTATCAAGCGTATTTGGAATGAAGCCAAGCATTTGCCTGTTGACCAATATGATATTGTTTTGAATGATTTTGACAGTATCACTTCACTGGCTTGTAAATTAAAAAACAAACCCAGTGTAGGCTTTGGTCATCAGGCAAGTTTTAATAGTAAATTGGTACCACGTGCTGCCGAAAAAGATATGGCAGGTGAAATTGTTTTGAAGCATTATGCAAAAGCAACCGCTTATGCTGGCCTGCATTTTAAATCCTACGACCAACATATTTTTTCTCCGATCATTAAGTCTTCCATATTAAATGCAACAGTTCAAAACCAAGGCCATGTAACTGTATACCTTTCTCACTATAGCGATGAATTAGTGATGAAACATTTAAAGCAAATTAATGGTATTCGATTTGAGCTGTTTTCAAAAAAAGTAAAAGAACCAATCACTGAAGCAAATATTACCCTATTGCCTATTAGTAATGAAGGCTTTGCCAATAGTATGATCAATAGTGTTGGGGTAATTACAGGGGCTGGTTTTGAAACACCTGCTGAAGCACTTTATATGGGTAAAAAATTA
>VIKJ01000102.1:9791-11984 GCA_008080615.1 Chitinophagaceae bacterium
ATCCGAGGTCAATACGAGCAATTGTGCAATGCTGCTGCCTTAAAAGAATTTGGTATACCCATTATAAAAAAAATGGATGCTTCATTTAGTAATACTGTTGCTAGTTGGTTAAATGCACCCGCACCCAATTTATTGGCATTAAAGCAAAGTACTTACGAAATAGTTCAACATACGATTGAACTGGCAAGAAGTATTCAAAAAGCTGATGTAGCGCATCAGCCAATTCATTCGGAAAATGACTTATTTCAAGCAGGGATTTTCTAAATTATTTTACGGGGCTAAAAAATGTCGGATTTGTACCACTAATAAGGCGGGCAACTATTGCAATTTCATGGTCTAAAACCAATGATATGCAAAGAAAAGAATTTTTAACAAAAACAGCCCTTGCCTTACCTGCCCTCGGATTTTTACATACTGCTATTGCACAAGAAACAAGTAAATCATCTACTAAACCCTTTGTTGTAGATGCAGGAAAATCTCGTTTTGGAGAAGTAGTTAAGTTTTTAGGGGTACATCCCAATGATTTAAAAATTTCTTCAAAAGACACGGGCGGTCAGTTATCTGTATTTGAATATATAGGAACTGCCAAAGTTGGGCCTACCCTGCATATTCATTTTAAGCAGGATGAAATATTCACAGTTATAGAAGGTAGTTACCGATTTGTAGTGGGAAATGAAACCCATGTATTAAACGAAGGGCAAACCATTTTTCTTCCCCGAAATATTGCCCATACTTGGATTCAATTAACCGACAGAGGCAGAATGATTTACATGTTACAACCTGCTGGTAAAATGGAGGAATTTTTTAGTTATATGAATACGCTTACAACTAGGCTGTCTGACGAAGAAATGAATAAAGTACATGCAGCTCATGAAATGAAAGTTGTTGGCCCACCACTTACTTTATAATTATTTTGTAGATTACAGGTACTTATAAACCTTGATTTTAAAAGACTTTATACCAGCCCCAGATGTACAGGAGTATATTCAACTGTATAGAATCGTGCACCTTGTTTTTAATAACGGGGAGCAGATTCCTGCAAAAGCATATCCCCCAAGGCCAGAACAGTGTATTGCTTTTTATCCCTACGATAGGGAAACAGTTGAATATGCTTCAACAGGAAAACAGGTAAGTAATTTGCCTGTTGTTTTATATGGTCAATTTACCGAAGTAACCCATAGAGCAATTGGCAATCATTTTTTAGTTGTACAGATTATTTTTAATCCTGGCGCTCTATTTAGGTTAACTGGAATACCTGCGAATGAATTTACCAATCAGTATGTAGATGCCGGAACTGTTTTTAACTCCATCATACATGATGTAAATGAGCAATTGTTCTTAGCAAAAGATTATTTACAAATGATTGAAATTGTGAATGCATTTGTAAGAACCCTTATTAAAAGAAAAAAGCAATCTATTTTGCCCATTGATGCTGTATGCTTAGCTATGCTTAATAGCGAGCAACCATATAGTATTGATGCTATTGCAAAGCAAGCATGTTATAGCAATAGACAATTAGAAAGAAAATTTAAAGAAAGAACAGGCTTGAATCCAAAGCTATTTAATAGGGTTATTTCATTCGACAATGCATTTAGAATGAAAAACACATTTGTAAAAAGAGACTGGTTAAGAATTGCCGTTGAATGTGGATACCACGATTATCAGCATTTAGTTAAAGCCTATAAAGATTTTACAGGTCTAACACCCAATGCATTTCATCAATTAGAAGAAAAAGCACCAGAACGAAAATTTGGGCTCAATGAAGGATTTTATAAAACGGCTATTTAAATTGCTGCGGTTTGTTAAAGTTCTCCTGCCAATAAAATTTGCCAAGCTTCGGTTACTTTTTGTTGATTAAGTAGTTCAGCTGCGTACAGATGCAGCTCTTTTTCCATTTCATTGGGGTTGATGGAATAATACTGTATAATATTTTTTAGTCGATCATCATGAAAGCTAGGATCTACCGATGGTTCTTCGTGTACATTGCCTAATTGCCCCAAGTGATTGCCCGTTAAAACACTACTGTTTCTAATGCTTGTAGGCAAAGCATCTAATCCAATAGCCAATTGCGTATTGGGCTTTGCTACTTTAAATAAGTTAGTACTATCAACTTTGCAATACCAGTCTCCTCCAAGCCTTGCTACATGATGCATTTTAGTTTGGTCTATCATGGTGTCTTCTGAATTTAAAATG
>VIKJ01000103.1:0-1715 GCA_008080615.1 Chitinophagaceae bacterium
CTAATACCAAACAAATCAAATATTACAGATGTGCTTAGGAATAATGTTAGCAAACCAAATCCAGCTAATAGTATTGCTATTGAATATGGAAGTATTTTTTTCATTTCAATTTGGTTTTGATTAGTGTTAAAACCGATTGTATCATATTGTCCCCGTTTCTAATAATGTCAAATTGAAAGTTTGCAACTCTCCATTTAAACATTTGTAGTCTAAAAGTTCCCATCACGATATGTATTAACTCATCGGATGTTATTGCATTAGTAAAAACTTTCTTTTGTTGCCCTTCCAAAATAATGGGGATCAAGTGTTTCATTTTTACACCCATAATTTTCAATATAGTTTCGTTTATGCGTTGACTTTCTTCCATAAGTCCATCAGAAAATACCGCCACTACAAAGTGTGGGTTCTTTTTAAAAAATGAAAACTGATTTTGAAACAGCGTTATGAATTTTTCTTCGGGTGATTGATCGCTGGAAATTGCATTAGTATAGCGTTCATCCATACTCGTAGCAAGATATTCGAGTAAGGCAATAATTATTTCTTCCTTGCTTGTAAAGTGCCTGTAAATGGCACTTTCAGAAAACTTCATTTCCTTAGCAAGGTTCTTAATTGTTAAGCCACTTACTCCCGAAGCAGTAAGTATTTTACCTGCTGCTTCTATAATTTCAAGTTGTCTGTCTGAAATTGCTGTTGTCATTTGTTTATAGTTTTCATTTTCAAAAAGGCGACTCCTAACCAAATCACAGAGGCTGTCATTGCAATTGCTCCAATTAATACCAGTGCAGGAGGCAAACCAAAATACACCTCCGTTAATATTCCTATTGGCATTAATAAACCTGTAAGTGCCAACCAAGAAATAGCTTTCACATTTTGAAGTTTGTCTCTGAAATGTAGAAGCAAATAGCCAATTAGGATGTTTAGAAAGGCAAACAAGTTACCGTGAACGTGAGCCAGTCTGCTTTCAAAATGTTTTCCGATGCTGTATGAGTTTACCCATTCTTCCTTTCCCGGAGCAAAGTCACGGAGATAGATCAGTAGAAAGCCGTATGCCATAAAAAGCCCCATTGTCAGGAACCCTATTGCGATGTTGTTTTTGCCATTCATTTTGCTTGTATTTATTTTGTAAGTGAATATTCGCTCACAAAGGTAATTGAATTATATTAGCGCCTGCAAGTTTTTTTTGAGAAAACTTTAAAATATGACGAAAATCATCTGGTGCGGTGGGTAATTGGCTCTTTTGGGATTTGCCTGTGTGTCGGCTTATGTGAAGGGGCAAACCCCAAATGTGCCAATGTGGGCAGGCTAAAATTATTTTTTAAAATGTGCGGTAGGAAAATTTTTAAAACCTTGCGTTGGTTTGAGTGTCGACAAACTAGTCAGGTCTGTGTCGAGTTACTGCGAATTGGTCAACCGAGTTAAGGTCGTTTGAGAATTTATTTGGAAGTCAAAATTCTGGTTGTTTTGGTGTCCGCTTGATGGTTACACGGTCGTCTTTTAGGCTTGCTTATAACGGACAGGGCTTGCAGAAGTACGGGAATTAGTATGCCGTCAGCCCGGTACCGATGATGATTGAAAAACTGAAGTTGAAGATAACAACAAAAAGCTAAATAGATAATGTCTAGCCCGATATGAAGCACAATAGAATTACAAAAAGCTGAAGATAACTTCCGTCCGCCCGTATTTTGGCAAACCCCCTGTTGTACGTTCGCCCTATC
>VIKJ01000103.1:1720-13647 GCA_008080615.1 Chitinophagaceae bacterium
CGTCCGCCCGTATTTTGGCAAACCCCCTGTTGTACGTTCGCCCTATCTCCGCTGTCATCTATAATGTGGGTCTGTGTCCAACCGCAGAGTGTTGCCTGTGCGTTGGCACAAGGCAGGCTCTTTTGCAAGGTTGGCTTTGTGTGTAGGCTTTGTGTGCCTTGCAAATGTGCCTGACTTGGTGCGTTGGGTCAAGTTGCTGTACTATGATAAACCTGCAAATAATGGCTACGGAATATAGGGCGATAGCTATCTAATTTTTATTAGTGATGATGTTTTTGGCAGAGTTCCGTGGCGGATTATCCATGATGGTTTTATCACCATTGCCAACGCCAAGTGCCAAAGCATGAGCAAGCCGCTGGTTGTAGGTATACCCTTCGTCAGAGTGTGTCCACCAAATAGATGTTGCTGTTTCTTAAAGCTGATAAAAATATAAGTATTTAATTTATGCTTTAATTGCTCCGTATCTTTTTTGATATAACTTTTTCTATTTCTACTGCGAAAAATACCAATGAAGAAGCTGCACCAACTAAAATAAATTCATTCAAGGTTAATGCTTCTGTTTTAAAAATGGGTTGCAGAAATGGAATATATGTGATGGCAAACTGTAGCAGCAAGGCTAATAGAACAGCCCCGATAAGCGGCTTGTTGGAAAATATCCCTATACTAAACAACGATTGGTTTTCGGAACGGATAGCCATTACATGCCCAAGTTGGCTCAGGCATAAAACATTAAAAACAATTGTCTGCCAATGCAATCCATGATTAATAGCCCATCCTTGCAGCGACAAAGCAATACCCGCCATAAACATACCTACCCATATCATGTGTAATCCTCTGCCATTGGCAAAAACACTTTGTTGCGGTGGCCGTGGTGGTCTTGTCATAATGTCCTTTTCTGCTTTTTCATAAGATAACGCAATAGCTGGTAAACCATCAGATACTAAGTTTATCCATAAAATATGTATGGGCAATAATGCAACAGGTAAGCCAATGATTGGCCCCAGCAACAATGTCCAGAGTTCGCCAGAGTTTGTTGTCATCATATACTTAATGAACTTAAGAATGTTATCATAAATTCTTCTTCCTTCCTTTACTGCTTTTACAATAGTGGAAAAATTATCATCCAACAAAATCATGTGTGCCGCTTCTTTAGAAACATCTGTTCCCGTAATGCCCATTGCGATACCAATGTTTGCTCTTTTTAAGGAAGGAGCATCATTCACACCATCTCCAGTCATGGCTACATAATGTCCTTTTTGTTGCAGCGTTTTTACAATCAGCAGTTTTTGTTCAGGCGATACCCGGGCATATACTTTTATCTTTTCTGCTTTGTTTAAAAAAGCATCATCATCTAATGCTGAAAGCTCCTGACCTGTTATGACTAAATCTTTTTCGCTTTTTATTATACCAATTCGTTGGGCAATAGCTTTTGCTGTAAGCGGATGGTCTCCGGTAATCATAACCGGTACAATACCGGCTTTTTTACATTGTGCCACTGCATCAGCAACTTCTTCACGTGGCGGGTCTATAATACTTGTTAAACCTAAAAACTGTAAACCTGATTCATGAATTTCACTGTCAGGATTTTCTGGCAACGCATCCCAGTAACGATAACCAAAACCTAATACTCTTTGACCTTTACCGGCCATGTCATCTATTTGTTTTTGCAATTCAGGCACATCAACATTTAAACATCTAACCAGTAAAATATCGGGGGCTCCTTTGGTAAAGGAAATGATTTTATTTTCATGCTCATGAAAAGTTGTCATCAGTTTCCTGCCGGAATCAAAAGCAATTTCAGCTACTCGTTTCCATGTATCAGGTTGTATATTTTGTTCCCTTGCCACTTCCATCAACGCAATTTCGGTACTGTCACCTTTTAAATTTTTCTCACTGTCTTCAACAGCATCATTGTTTAAGACAAGTGCATGCAGCAATAAATTAACCTCTCCTTCTTGTCTGATGGTTGATAATTTATTTCGTTCATAAAGTTGTCCGTTTACAAAAACCTCTTCCACATGCATTTTGTTTTTGGTCAGTGTTCCTGTTTTATCTGTGCAGATAAATGTAACAGAACCTAAGGTTTCTACTGCTGGTAATTTTCTGATAAGGCTGTTAAACCTAATCATTCTTCTTGCTGCCAACGCCAGTGAGATAGTGATAACGGCAGGTAAGGCTTCGGGTATTGCTGCAACGGCCAGTGAAATACTGGTGAGTACCATTTTGGTAATATCCTCACCACGCAGCCAACCGGCAATGAAAAACAGAATGCATAAAAACAGCACCATTACAGAAAGTTTTTTTCCAAATGATGCCATCCGTTGCTGCAAAGGTGTAAGCGTTTCATCCTCATGCAACATTTTGGCAATGCGGCCTAACTCGGTTTGCATACCAGTAGCGATTATTACACCTGTACCTCTTCCATAAGTTACAAACGTACCTTTAAATGCAAGGTTCTTTTTATCTCCAATTGACAAATCATCTGCCTCCAGTGCATCAATGGTTTTATCAACGGCATGTGATTCGCCGGTTAATGCGGCTTCTTCAATCTTTAAATTTTTTGATTCAATAATCCGCAGGTCTGCCGGAATAATATTGCCAGCTTCTAACATTACAACATCGCCAGGCACCAGTGCGGTGGCGGACAAGTCTGTAATACTTCCATCACGCAATGCTCTGGCTTGCGTAACGGCCATTTGTTTTAAAGCCTGCATAGCTTTTTCTGCACGGTATTCCTGAATGAAACCAAGGAAGGCATTTAATAAAACGATTATGAGAATAACAATGCTGTCAGTAAAGTCGCCAACGATTCCCGCTATGACAGCGGCAGCCAGTAAAATTAAAATCATCACATCTTTAAACTGTGCCAGCAGCATAAGGGCTATGCTTTTCTTTTTACCTTCCTGCAATTCGTTGGGCCCAATTTCCATCAATTTTTTTTCGGCTGCAATTGCAGTTAAGCCTTGTTGGTTAGTACCAAGCAATTCATAAGTTTCGGGTATGGTTAATTTGTGCCAATTCATGTTTAAATTATTTTTTGCCGTATTTAGTTTGGAAGAATTAGATTGAATAATTAACAGGTGTTGTGTTAGCAAGATTATCGTTAACAGGGCATCTTTCTTTTACCTGAGTAAGCAATTTTTGTATCATGTCACTGGAAGCATCACTATTAATGTCCAATTGAATATTTAATGATTTAAAGCCAGCCCGTTCTTTATCCGAAATTCCCAATAATTTTTCGGGATTAATATCACCAGTAATGTTTATTTCAAGACTTTTAATAGTGATACCCATTTCTTTGGCAATGAGGTTAACTACTACATTTAAACATCCTGCATACCCTGCAAGAATGTATTCAACGGGTGTTGGAGCAGAATCTTTACCACCAAAATTTTCCGGTTCATCCACAGCTATACTGAACTGCCGTACCTTCCCCTCATACCTTGTAGGGTTAACACTCTTTCCATTAATTGAAAAAATTAAATCTTCCATGATTATAAAAATTATACTGTATTTATTAAAATGGTTATTCTTTATTGAAAACCAACAAAGGCACTTTCGCTTCAAAAGACAATTCCTCTGCCTTGCTGTAAAGAAATATTTTTTGAAAAAGAGTCCTCTGCTGATTTGTGAACATTATTACAACCGAAGGCTTTATTATCTTTATTTGGTTCTGGAGGTTTTCAATCAATGACTGTACTGCGTCATTTTTTTCAAAACGTATTTTTAGGCCATACTTATACTTTTTCTTAAACGCCGCTTCAATGGTTTTTTCATCGAAAACAATTTCATTGGGCCATGTAAAATGAAGCACTTCAACAGTTGCTTTAAAGGGCGACGCAAAATCCACCACTTTTTTTAATTCTTCAGAGTAATTGCGAAAATCGGTTGCATATAATAAATTCTTTATCGCAGAAATTCTGTAAGTTTTAGGAACAGCAAGCACAGGCACAGGTGATTTTGTAATCAGGTTGCCGGTATTGGTGCCAAATATCTTTTTAAACTTTCCAGCACCACGGGTGCTGATACAGATATAATCAATATCGGAGTTCCTCATACAATAATCCTGTATTGTAACATCCGGACTAATTCCCTGAACAATTATAATAGAATGCCTACCGGGTTTTACATTCATATTTCGATAGATGCCAGATATAAATTTTTCAAATTTAATTTTACAAAAAGCCTCTTCCTGTGCTGCATACTTTTCAAAGTAAGATTCTGACCATCGTGTTGCCCTTAAAACATACAATACATGTATGAAAACCAATTCAAGTTTTTGTTGCGTAGCCCAATGGATGGCAAACTGGACACCACTTTTTGAATTAACTGAAAAATCGGTTGGTACTATTATTTTTTTCATAATTATATTTTTGTTTTATTTTACAAGTTACGTTTACTATTCGGAATGACTTTTTATATGTGTGAACTTTACAGCTTAATATCCTAATTATGTAAAGCTTAATATCGTTCTGTGAATAAAGTAATGTGACCTACTGTTGTGGCTTTTGCAAAAGTTGGTTATTTTTCAAACTGCTGGGTGTTGATGGTAGTTGTTTTTGCTGATGTTTAAGGTTAAGATGATTAGCCTTCCGTCCGCCGGGGTGGGTGGGCTGTGAGTTGGCATTTTTAGCTCTTTGCAAGGTTGGCTTTGTGTCGGGGTTTTGTGTGCCTTGCAATGTGCTAAAATAGCGTGGGGTCGGGTCGGCAAAGTCATGGATGTTTGTATATGTGTAGGATGTTAAATAGGGTGACGTACAACGGACAGGGCTTGCCGAAGTACGGGAATTAGTATTCCGTCCGCCCGGTACCGATGATGATTGAAAAACTGAAGATGAAGTTAACAACAAAAAGCTAAATAGATAATGTCCAGCCCGATATGAAGCACAATAGAATTACAACAAGCCGAAGATAACTTCCGTCCGCCCGTATTTTGGCAAACCCCCTGTTGTACGTTCGCCCTATCCTGACTTGAAGCGTCGCCTTGTTAGTCTGGTCGTGTCATTGAAATTGTTGTCTGGGTGTCAAAGCACTAGTTCGTGTCTGCTTTCCAAATATTAAATTGTCTAAAAATAATTTTTGATGGTTCGGCTATACGTTTACTATACTTATATTTGATAACATTATCCCGCCAATGAAACCCCAATCAATTTACCAATACCAAATGTTATAGCTGCTGCAATCAAACCAAATATTACCTGTCGGAAACCAGAGAACCAAATACTTTTACCTGTAAACAAGGTGATGGCTGAGCCAATTAAAAATAAACCTGCTGCACTACTGATAACACTAATAATTATTGCTGTAATACCACTTGTAAACATAAAAGGAATCACTGGTATTACTGCACCAATAGCAAAAAGTATAAAGGAATAAACAGCAGCTTCCATAGCAGAGCCTTTCAGTTCTTCTGCATTGATGCCCAATTCTTCTTTAACCAATATTTCATGTGCATGATTTTTATCCAGCATAATTTCAGCCGCCATTGCATTCGCCTGGTCTTCCGGTATGCCTTTAGCAATATAAATTAATGCCAGTTCTTTTTGTTCTCCTTCGGGATTTGTTTCCAGTTCATCCATTTCCAACTGCATCTGGTTTTCATGCAATTCCTGTGAACTTTTTACAGAAATCCATTCACCTAAAGCCATTGATAATGCACCAGCTAATAGCCCTGCAACACCAGCTAACAAAACACCTGAACCGCCTGCGGTTGCTCCGGCAATGCCCATTACCAAACTAAAATTAGAAACCAACCCGTCATTACCACCCAGTACTGCTGCCCTTAACGCATTGCCACCAACAGAGCGGTGCCTGCTTTCAAATTTTGCCACATTACTTCCAGTAACTTTAGATTCATTTTCTAAAAGTGAACGTAGGATTTTTACATGATTGGTTTCGCTGCCAGTAATAGGTAGCTTGTTTTTATTTTTGGCATTAATAACGGCAGAGGAAATACTTTTTTCAGTATCCATCAATACTCCTAACACATAATCATAACCAAAAACTTTACCGATAGTATTAAGCGCCTTTGCCCGGAATGATGGTGGTGGAAATACTGTAATTGAATCAGGATGCATTTTTTTCAAAAAAGCTTCCGCATGACTTTTTTCAATAGTACTCATTTGCCTGAAAACATTTGCAACCGTTTCATCTGTTTCGGCATCTGCCAATTTATTATACAGAAAGCAAGCATCTACTTCTGTTTGAAGATTTTTATTTGAAAGAGTAGCCATTATTTAATTATTGATTTTAAAATGTAAAATGAATCCCTCAATCGTAAGAAGGATTCATTTAGTGATATCTGAATATTAAAACGGGGCTGTGTTGTTAATCATTATCCTTTTCTCCCCCTTCGGCACTACCATTGCTTTGAATGGCACCGTTGGCAATTTCAGTGTGTCTTATCTGTCCGCCAAGGTAGCCTGTTCTGGCAACCAATCCAAAACTTACAAGCGAAATAATAAGAACCACTATGGATGTTGATTTCATCAACGAAATTTTAAAACGGCTTACTACCAAGGCTACTATTGACATTACTCCTAATGCAATCAAACTAATCAAAGCATACATCGCAGAGTCTTCATGCAGCTTAATCATATTCTCTGATACACCTTGAATTTTTTCTACTGCTTCTTCAGCACCTTCACCTGTTAAATAAGCTATACCTGCACCAATTGCCGAAATAATGAAAATAAAATATGCCGCATTTTTTGTTTGGTTACTCTTTACCCAAAGTCCATAGCTCAATACAAGGGCACCCAATATGGAACCGAAAACCGGAAGATGTGTGATAAGCAAATGCAAATGTACCTGGCTCATAGTTGTAATTTTTAAAGTGAAGTAATTTTAATAAATTTCTCGCCGCCTGTCATTGAAATTCCGCAACGGGCAGGTGCTATTGTTTCATAAGTATTACCACAGGTAGGGCAAACATAGAATACGGTTGACAAAGTATTTACTGTATTGTTTTGCAAAGCAGTTAGTGCTGCCTCATAAAACACTTTATGCTTTTTCTCTGTCTTGTAAGCATAATTTAAACTTATCATCGCTAATTGATTACCGGCTTCGTTGGCTGCCGTTAAAAACTCAGGATACATAGTAGTCACCTCGTAAGTTTCACCTGTAATTGCATCCTGTAAATTTTCTTTAGTCGTTTTAACAGTAAACTCTGGTTTGATAACCGGAACACTTACTCCAGATTCCTGCAATACAGCTTTATGATTTTTAGCATGAATATTTTCTGCGGTTGAAGCTGCCTTAAACAGCAAAGCAATCTGATGGTATCCTTCCTGCTCAGCTTTTTTTGAATACGCCGCATACTTTGCACTGGCAGTTGTTTCACCTTTGAAAGCAGCTTGCATGTTTTCTGTAGTTTTTGCATCAGTGTTGGTTACATAGCTTGCAGGTTTTGCAATAGTAGTCTTTTCATCTTTTTCATTCTCTTCTGCTTCGTTCTCCTTTCCTTCATTTTCACCACTTTCTTTTGTTGCCTTTTGGGTGGCTGTGTCTGCATTATTCTGTACTGGGGCTTTCATTGCAGCATCTGTATTGTTGCTTCCACAAGAAGCAAGAAAAATACTTCCTGCGGCTAATACTGTTACCGGGATAATTAATAGCTTTTTCATTTTACTTTGTTTTATATGTTTTTGAATAATTTATAAAACAAAGGTGCTATTGCAGCCCTTTACTATGCCTTTGTAGTTTCTTAAGATTGGCTAAAGATTATGTAGGAATTTTCAGAGAGAATTGAATTATCGGTACGATAAAACCGGTTAAATAATAGCGGTAATTGTTGTTGCGTAATTCCGGTGCTGTCATTTGTAATAGATAGGGTGTGAGTGTCATTAACCCAATTAAAACTAATTTTCCCATTAACAACACCGTATTTTACAGCGTTACTAACGAGATTATCTATGATTACAGAAAAGAAAAAATTGTCTGCAAGTATCGAAACGGATTCAGCAATAGATATGCTTACAAGCATTCCTTTCTGCTGAATTTGTTTGTCGAATTTGAATTCGGCTTCTTTCAATATTTTATATAGATTAAGTTGTTCTTTTTTTACGGAACCAGATTCAAGACGGGCAAGCTGCAAAAGTTGGTCGAGCAGGTGATTAAGCCTGTCTGTTTGATTAATTACTTCTTTTATTTTTTCTTCATACTGCTCAGGCTCTCTTTTTTTGCGAAGCAATACTTCCAGCGTACCACGAATGGCGGCAAGCGGTGTCCTTATTTCATGCGAAGCATCGGCGGTAAATTGTTTTTGTTGCTGAATGCTGCTGTCTATCCTGCTCAATAATTCATTAATTGTACTTGCTAGCTGGTAAATCTCATCTTCATTTTCTGGCAATGGTAAACGGGTATCTATGTTTGAATCATTAATGCCTGAAGCGGCACGAATTAGTTGATTAACTGGTGCTATAGCTTTTGAAGCTGCAAAATAGATAACCCAATAAAGTACCAGCAAAAGAATGGGAAAAGAAATGCATAGGGTAATAAGCAGATTGTTCAATACATAGTATGACTCTTGTTGAGAGACACCAACGGTTAATTGACCGATAATTTTTCCATCGTCGTTTTTAATAGGAAATTGTCCAAGCCGAAGTCTTTGTTTATCAATCTGGGTATTATAGAAATATCCTTTTTCGTTGCCTGGGTTAAATAAAAAATGATTCGATTGTAGGTTAGCCGATTTGAATATCATCTTATCCTTGTTATCAACTATTTGAATAAAAGTTGGATTGACTTCTACTTTCTTATGTTCAGCTTCTTCCCATTCGGGCATTTTGTTGATGATGATACTATCAGCTTTCCAGTCAAGTGTGTTTAATATTTCTTCTTTTTCAAGTAAAATATCACCATCAAGATGGCGGTAAGAACTTGCATGTACAACTAAATAGATAATAATAAATACTATAGCTGTTGTAGTTGCTACAGCAAGTGTATTAAAAAGTGCAATACGTTTTTTAAAACTAAGTTTCATTAGTTATCATTTACACGGTAGCCTACACCACGAATGGTTTGAATGAATGATTCCCTATCTTTTGTATCTAATTTTTTTCGCAGTGCATTTATAAATACATCAATAACAGAAGTGTCCTTGTCAAAATGTATGTCCCATATTTTTTCAATAATTCTTGTGCGTCTGCATACCTTTCCTTTATTCCGCAGTAGATATTCTAATAATGCAAATTCTTTTTGGGTAAGTTCAACGGCTTGCCCGTTTTTTGTTACCTGATGAGCTTCTGCATTCAATAGTATGTTCCCAGATTCAAAAATATTTTGCTCCCCTGTTTTATTCCGCAGCAGCACCCTTATACGGGCTAATAATTCTTCAAATGCAAAGGGCTTTTTTAAATAATCATTGGCTCCGGCTTCTAGTCCAAAAACAGTATCATCAACTGTATCTTTAGCAGTTAAAAAAATAACAGGGATAGCTTTGTTTTCTTTGCGGATATTTCTGCAAATTTCTATACCACTAACGCCGGGCATCATCCAGTCCAGTAGTATAATATCATACTCATTTAAATTAGCCATTGCCATTTCAAGAGCTTCTCTGCCATTGGTAGCTAAATCAACTGCAAAGCCTTCTTCTTCTAAGCCCTCTTTTAAAAAGCCTGCAATTGCTGTCTCGTCTTCTGCTAAAAAAATTCTCATGTTGTTAAGATAAAGAAAAATTACCCGTTGTACTTATTTCTCATCAGGGCTTGAAAAATCCGGCAACGCAAGTTCTACACCTGCACCGTGTTTATATACTAATTGTCCTCCCAAATATCCTGTTCTGGCAATACTGCCTATCACTCCAGTAAAAAGTAAAAAGCCAATAATTCTTAGCCAACCTTTGTTGAATTTCAAGAAATAAATCACTCCATACAGCAAAGCAGTAATAATAGTTAGCCACAATGAAATTGTTGCCGCTTGCTCATGTAGTTCCATTGCCTTGTTTAATGGACCTTCCTCCATTCCTTCTCCTGCAGCATTACCCGCAAGATAAGAGACTACAGTACCCAGCATACCTAGTACGAGTAAGTAAAATGCGGATTGACGAAAGAATTCTTTTTTATAAAAGTAGCTTGTCACTTCAAATAAAAATGCCACCATTAATAAAGCAATGGGGAAGTGGACTACCATTGCATGGAGATGTGTTGAGGAAATCATAATTGTAATTTTTTTTTACAAAGATGATGTGATGGTATTTTGGAATGGCTTAGCCCTTTCTTAAGGTTAGCTTAAGAAAACTCAATATAAGATACAAAGCACAACAAATAACGGGTGATGGGTGGGCATGGTGTATTTTGGCTGGCTGAATTATAAGACTGTTTACCGTGTGTTGGCGATTGCAGCTCTTTTGCAAGGTTGGCTTGTGCGTTGGGTTTTGTGTGCCTTACAAATGTGCTGCAATGTGCGGTCGCCCATAAGAGACTTTGCATTGAATGCTTTTTGTCACTTGAAGGCGAGCGGAATTTCGTTTAGGGTGACGTACAACGTCCGTGGCTTTACGCTGGTTGGATAATCTGTGATACTAATGCTGGCTTGGCCACTTGGCCACTAAAGCCTCGATTAGTTAAAGCCAAATTACTGAAGCCTATTTGAAATACCAAAGCCGATAGGCCGTTGCTGGAAGTCCAACTTGTGTAAAGCCTTTTGTTAGCTGTGGTTTTACTCTTGTAATCTGTTTTTCAAATCCATTTGTGAATGCAAGATTCTTGCTATTTCAACTTTGGTAATGCTCAGCTTTCTGTAGAATAGTATGTGCTGACCAGCTTTAAATCCTAGAATTTCAGTACTTACTACTGGATAATATTTGCCCATAACCTTGCCATCTGCTATGTCTTGACAAGAATCTAAAAGCATGATGTAGTATTTGTCAGCTTGTTTCTCTGACCAGGTATCAACTGTATATTCCCAAATTGAAGATAAATCTTGAACTGCTTTGTTTGTTAGAGTGTAACTACCCATTTTTCCTTCTAGCAGCTTTTAATTTTTCTAAATGCTTTTTAGGGTCGAAGCCTCTTGCCACTCCACTTTCAATACCATCTGTAATTGCTTTTTTGAGAGCTTGTATTTTTGACTCTTCTTCTTCCAAAAGCCGAAGACCTGCCCTTATTACTTCGCTTGCATTCTTAAATCTTCCTGTTGAAACTTTGTCGTCAACGAAATCTTCAAAATGATCCCCTAGTGATATGGATGTATTGCGTCCCATTGATTAATATTTAAGTAAATGTACCAAAATTTGGTAACTTTTCAACAACTGAAGGGATAAAAAATCACAGCTAACGTTTCGCGTGTAAGCGTCGGTGGCCATCCTACATGTCCATTACAGCGCTAAACACAACTCAATTTAGGCAAATTTTCCAATTAACAACGCAAACAGCCACTGACGCTTACACGCTGTTACAGGCTGGGCTGATCATCAGTTTAAGTCACCCGGTACTCCCAACAAACCTAACATGGAAAATCCGTCACCGGGAAATCGTCCATAATTTTGAATTCCAGAACTTTCAAACCAGTCGATTCAGTCTGTAAACCAATAAACAGTCTGACAAGGCGATAAACTGTCTGTTAATAGCAATTGGAAGTCTAGCGGCGGCAATTCACATTCCACAGAGTCGAAAAACACAAAAGTGCTCGATTCACTTTCTACCGAAACCGAAAGTCAGATTTGATAAGATTCAGTCAGTAAATACGATTTAATCAATTCATTTTCGACCGAAACGAAAAGCCTTAAAAACCAGGAAAAAAGTCCGCCGAAAAAAAGCCGCCGCCGGATGGGCCAAACCGGAACAAGCAATTTATTCAACCAATTGTCTTAGAAGGTTTCGAATAGCAGTTCAGGACGAATTCTTTCTTGTCCCCTAGCCTTGCCTGTAACGGTTACGCATATGACCAGTGGCGGTTTGCGGGCTACGTTCCTATCCACCGTTGCA
>VIKJ01000104.1 GCA_008080615.1 Chitinophagaceae bacterium
TATAATATCTTTTCCGGTAAAAAAATTAAGTTCTGCTGCAGCCATTTGAACATTTAGCTGTTGCTTAGTTAAGCGAATTTTAGCATCTTGATAATTATTAAAAAAATCTAAATACTCTAATAATCCAACTTGACGTTGTTTGTAACTTTCTGTCATTTTATGAAATAATAAATTATATTTTTCATAAAAATCGTGCTGTGTACCCATTTGTTGTTTTATAGTCAATAACCATTTATTATATGCATTTGCAATTTGATTATCTAATTCAACAGCAGTTTGCATTCCTACTGCTTCTTGTTGTTTTACATTAAATTGAGCCGATTTAATATTGCCTTGATTCTTATTAAACAAAGTAAGGGGCAAAGAAATAGATACCCCTACATAGTGAGGTATATAATTACTATTGTGATCATACTCTGGGCCAATCGTTAGGTCGGGGGCTTTCAACGCTTTTTGATACAACAAATTCTGTTGCTGATATATAAGTTGACTTTGCTGTATTTGGTAGTATGGATTATTTTGTTTCCCAATAGTAATAAGTTGATCTAAATTGGTATTTACAGAATCAGGATTTTTAAATTGATCAACTGGTACAATAAATGAATTACTTGTTACTCGCAATAACATTTTCAAATCGGCTTGTGTATCTGCAATTTGTTTTTGTAAATCTGTGATATCCTGATCTAAACTAATTACCACTGCTCTTAATCGCAATAAGTCTTTTTGAGAAATATTACCGATTGTTAATTGCTGCTCCATTGCTAACAGTAACTTATCTAATTGTGATTGCTGCTCTAACAGTAGTTTTAGATTGCTTAACTGCTGCATTAATAAATAGTAATCACTTCTTAATTGAAAGCGCAATGTTCGCAACACATCTTTAAATTGTAATTCACTAATGGCTGCGTTGGTGCTAGCCATATTTACTAGTTTACTCCTTTTTCCTGCTGTTCTAATTAATTGTTGTACTTGAATAAAGTATTGTCCTTGAGGATTACCGGTACTAGCATCTTTTGCATGTTCAAAAAAACGATTGTTACTATAAATATTTTGATCGGTAACTAAAATTGGATTATCTAACAATTTTGCTTGTTCAACAAGCGCTTTTTGTGCATCAATATTGTAATTGGCTGCAAGTAGTACAAAATTACTATCTAAGAAAAGTTGCTCTGCTTGTTTTAAAGACAATCGAACAGAATCAGCATTGGCTGTTTGAGCAGTTAAAATGGTGCTATTTAAAAATAACACAATAACAATCAATAAAGATCGAAAATTTATTTGTTGCATGAAAATAGATTGATGAAAATGGAAGTAATACTAGCTTAAGTATCCAAAAAATGATGCCTGTTTAGGCGGGGGGATATTGATTTGAAGAGACACACTATCGTAATCATTTACATTGAGCGCACACAAATAAAGGTTATTTACTGGCTTTTGAATAATTGTAACAAACTGATTGGTAGAAATAGCCCAAAAAGCATGTTGCGCTTTGGCTTTATGTGAATGAGAAGGTAATTTATTATGATCCATTATAAGATCATTATTTTCTGTAATAGTTACTGAAAAAAAAGCTACAATAGAATTGTATTCATTAAAATTATTGGCAATATTATTATTATTACTATTATTATGAAATAGAATAAAATTAACCGTATCAATTCTAATATCCAATACAGCTAAACTCATAATGAGCATAAACGAAGCTAGTAGAATATGTTTGATCCGAGTTTTCAAGTATATCAATATTTTATTAAATGTACAACCGTTTATCTCAAATAGGCTGTTAAAGGAATGTTAGTAAAGTTGTTTAATATTATTTTAATAAAAAAGCCCATCCTTTTGGGATGGGCTTAAGCAATATTACAATTGATTATTTTTTAGTTTCTGCTTTACCTAATGGGCGCTTTTTAGCAAAATCCACTAAGATAGGGGCAGCTACAAAAATAGATGAATACGTACCGGTAACAACTCCTATGAGCATTGCAAATGCAAAGCCACGAGTTACTTCACCACCAAATATGAAGAGGATCAGGATGGTAAGGAATACCGTTAAAGAAGTCATGATTGTTCTACTTAATGTTTGGTTGATAGCCCGGTTAATGATTGTTGCATTATCAGAGCCATGCATTAATTGACTATCTTCTCTGATTCTATCGTAAACAATTACGGTATCATTCATAGAGAAACCAATTACGGTTAAGATGGCAGCAATAAAGTGCTGATCTATTTCTAATGGGAATGGTACTACTTTTCTTAAGAAACTGAATACAATCAATGTTACAAAAACGTCGTGTAACAATGAGAAGATGGTTCCCAAAGAATAACGCCAATCTCTAAAACGAATGAAAATGTACAAGCAAATTGCAAAAATGGCAAAAATAGTTGCTTTTGTTGCACCCGCTTTTAAGTCATCAGAAATGGTAGGCAATACTGTTTGTGAACTTTGTTTGTAGCTTGTTTCAAAAGTATTGAATGAAGTACCTGCTGGCAAATGCTTCTGTAAACCTGTATACAACATTTTTTCTACCAAAGAGTCGATATTGCTACCTGTTTCTTTAATCTTAAATGAAGTGGTAATATTTACTTGATTCTTTGTGTCAACTGTTTTAATGATAGGCGCTTCACCAAAAGCAAGTTTTAACTCATCCCTGATTTCATCAGGATTAACCGGCTTATCAAATTTAATGGTATAACTACGGCCACCAGCAAATTCAACACCTTCGTCGAAACCATTAAAGAAAGAAGCAACACCCATGATTAAGATAACACCAGATAATACATAAGCATATTTTCTGTACTCAATAAACTTGTATGCAGCATGTTTGAATACACCTCGAGAAATAGAGGTAAAATATTCAAAATGTCTGTTTTTGTTGGTATACCAATCGGTAATTAAACGTGATACAAGGATACCACAGAACAAGGATAGTAAAATACCAATGATTTGAGTGGTAGCAAAACCCAATACAGGGCCTAATCCAAAATAAGCTAAGATAATCGCCGTTAATAAAGTAGTAACGTGCGCATCTAGAACAGGTGAGAGTGATCTTCTATAACCATCACTTACTGCTGTAGCATAGTTTTTACCTCTAGATAATTCTTCTTTAATACGCTCAAAGATGATTACGTTGGTATCTACTGCCATACCAATGGTAAGTACCAAACCGGCAATACCAGGAGCAGTTAATGTAAAGCCTAATGCGCTTAGTACACCAATAGTAAATAATAAGTTTAAGATCAATGCAATATTGGCAACCCAACCGCCGGTGTTAAAGTACAACAACATCAACGCAAAGATTACAATAAAGGCAATCCCAAAACTCATGATTCCGCCTTTAACAGACTCTTTACCTAGTGTTGGCCCTACTTGTTGTTCTTGTACAATTTTAGCAGGAGCAGGAAGTTTACCACTCTCTAATATTTCAGAAAGATCTTTTGCTTCTTTAATAGTATAGCTTCCACTAATTTGTGAATTACCAGTTGTGATTGGGTCATTTACATTTGGAGCTGAATACACAAAATTATCTAATACAATAGCCAATGGCTTACCCACATTACGAGTAGTCATTTTAGCCCAAATATTAGAACCAATTTTGTCCATGTTCATTTTAATTGCTACACGGCCTCTTTCATCGTAATCTTGAGATGCTCCAGAAATATGATCTCCTTCTAATTCTGCCTGACCATTATCTAATGTTTTGATAGCATATAAAGTAAGTACATTGGCAAATTTGGGATCTTCTAATTCTGCCTTACCATACATAAATACAAGGTTAGAAGGGAATTTGGTTTTAACCGATTCCATTCTTAAATAATCATTTAATGTACCCGTATCTTTTGATTGAATATATCCTATAGCAGCAGGAAATATAGTTCTTCCGTTTTCTGCTTGATAAGGTTGATTCACCTGTAACAAGCGCAAAATAGGATTGGCGTTAGATTTTATTTTAGATGTATCAGATTTAGCAGTAGCAGATTTGTTGGTATCTGTTGCTAATGAAGATACAGTAGCAGTTTTAGCCGTATCTGTTTTTGCAGCAGGTGCGGTGCTTGTTTTTTTAGCAGTATCTACAGCAACTGATTTAGTGTTGGCAGTAGTTCCATTTAAAAAATCTTCGATTGTTTTATCGGCAGCAACCAATCCACTTTGAACGTCTTTATTTTCTAAAGTGTATACTTCAAAAAACTGAAGATTAGCTGTAGATTGTAAATAAGAACGAACCCTTTCTTTATCGGTAACACCAGCCAATTCGATACTGATAATTCCCTTTGCAGGATCAGGATTAATATTAGGAGATGCAACACCAAAACGATCAATACGTGTTCTTAAAATTCTATACGTATTATTAAAGGCTGCAATACCTTGTTTACGTAAGTAATCTTCTACTTTAGCATTGCTATCATCAATTTTAACTGCATTGCTACTTCTGCTTGCAAAAAAAGGAGCAAGCTTGGCATCTGCATTTATTTTCTTAAATTCTTCAATAAACAACGTAATCAAATCTGCACCACTATTGGCTTTACGAGCAACTGCATTTTCAATGGCTTTATTAAAAGCAGGATCTTTAGTGTAATTAGCCAATGACTT
Organism: Chitinophagaceae bacterium; assembly: GCA_008080615.1. Lineage (GTDB taxonomy): Bacteria > Bacteroidota > Bacteroidia > Chitinophagales > Chitinophagaceae > Sediminibacterium. The sequence continues at coordinate 4,589 of VIKJ01000104.1, forward strand.
TATTAAGCCATCTAAACCAACTTCCATAGTAACTGCCATACCACCTTGCAAATCTAAACCGAGCATTAACTCTTTCTCTTTTGCACTACGGTAAGTAGTTAAACCAAAAGCCAATTTAACGTCTTTGGTGCTGTCTAATAAACGCTGTAAACGTTCTTTCTTTACTTCAGCCAATGTATCTGCATAATCAGCTTGTAATTCCTTATTACCAGGGTATTTAACCTCAGGAGAAGGGTAAGAAGCTTTTAGCCATAAGGCTGCTTTCTGATCCATTTCAGATTCATGGTTGCGAACAAACCAGGTAAATGATAGCTGGTACAGACAAATTAATGTAAGTGCTATTGCAAAAAAACGCACTAAACCTGGGGAATGGCGTATAAATTGGCAAGCTGTTTACGCACCAACTTTTAAAATATGATAATAAATTTATATATTACTGTACTGCAACCAAGGTAACATCGAAAAATAATGGAGAATTGCCAGCAATTCCATTAGTACCAACACAGCTATAGGCAAGGGCAGAAGGGATGACCATTTTAATTCTTCCACCTGCTCTAACTAGCGGGATAGCAATTTTCCATCCTTCAATTACATTGGCTAAAGGAAATGTAATGGGAGTTGCAGAAGCATCGAAAACAGTATTATTCATCAATTTACCGGTGTAAACAGTAGAAACTCTTGAGGCTAGGGTAGGTGTTGCACCAGTACCTAAACTAACTATTTCATATAAAATTCCACTTGGATGTGTTATATAATTAATTCCATTTGCTGTGCAATAAGCTACCATTGCTGAATTTTCAGAAGCTACTGTTGCAGGCGTACACCCGGTATCGGCTGTTTTTCCACACGATAAAGAGAATAATACTAATCCGATGAACGCAATCACTGTTTTTTTCATTCCTATTTTTTGTTTTAAAAGACGCAACTAAGTAATTTAAGGCTGCATCTGGGTTTGTTTTTTATTTTGCTTGGCAATTAATTCTAAATATCGTTGTTCTTGTTGTTCCCATTTAAACTTCCTATACACAATGGCTATAAAAATAGAAATACCCATGATGGCTATAAACAGTACGGTTGAACTCAATTTACTATTAGCTTGCATAGTAGCCCTTGGGTACCAACCTGAATAAATGGCAATTAATACTAATGCACCAATAGCAAAGCCCGATGAAAGACCTAACATAAAAGCCCGTGAACTGCTTTTTTCTTTCTCGCTATTTTTGGGCCAATATGCTAAAAATTGCTCATCATCCATGATCATTTTGCGAAATTAGCCCAAGTTTTATGAATAAAAACGCATTATTTTACGTTCTAACCTATAAATAACAAACCAATAGCATGCAATTAATAAAGAAAGACGGAATATTTATTTTCTGGGTAGTATTATTTGTGCATTGTGGCTTTATTTATTTTGGTAAAACAGAATATAGGCATATTACTAAGTTATTATTGATACCCATTTTATTTTTGTATTTAGTACAGAATGCCAAAAAAGGATCATATCCCAATAGTAAATTAATTATTTATGCAGGTTTGATTTTTTCATTTTTAGGCGACCTGTTCTTGATTTATACAGGCACTGGATTTTTTATTGCAGGTATGGTTGCTTTTATGCTTACCCATATTTGTTATACCACGTTTTTTTTAAAAGCAGGGAATATTCAATTTAAAAAAGCCACTGAGTTTTTTATTGCTGCAATTTTAGTTACCGTGCTATCTATTAAGTTGTTGCAATTTTTAAAACCCTATTTAGGGAATATGGAAATACCTGTAAAAATTTATATGGCTGCCATTTGTATCATGAGTGCGTCGGCAGCCAATTTATTAGGTAATAAAATGATGAAGATTATTGCTACGACCTGCTTTGTACCTGGTGCTGCTTTATTTGTTTTGTCTGATTCTGTATTGGCTTTGAATCAATTTTTATACAAGGATCCATTTTTAGATATCGTTGTAATGTTGAGCTATGGATACGCACAATGCCTACTGGTGCAAGGTTTCGCCAAGTATTTGAAAGTATAATTACATATTTGATTATTCCGAACAAACTTATTCTACTTTATTTTACTCAACTGCATCCTTTAATTTATTCAATAAAAAAAGTTCCGACCATTTGATCGGAACTTTTTTATTATTTGTGAGATAATC
>VIKJ01000105.1 GCA_008080615.1 Chitinophagaceae bacterium
ATAGAAGCCAAAAATTTCCAAATGGGCATCGACAATAGGGTATGATAAAAGTTCAGCCTGCGCCAAAAGGGAAGCCCCTTGGTTTCTATATTGGGTACCCCGTTTTTGTTGAAAAAGCGGCCCCCGCTAAGCGCCGTGCTGTTAGACAAGCCAGTTTCATTGTTCTGGCGGGCTTTTTTGTTTAAGTTTCTTCGAAGCATGATGTTGGTATTCTTAGTTGAAGATAAACTTTACAAGCCTATCTTTGCCGCCTTATGAAGCAGATTAGGAATTTTTGTATTATAGCGCATATTGACCACGGTAAAAGTACATTGGCCGATAGGTTATTGGAACATACTAAAACCATTGGTGAGCGTGATATGATGAATCAGGTTTTGGATGATATGGATCTAGAGCGTGAAAAGGGAATCACTATTAAAAGCCACGCCATTCAAATTAATTATAAGTACAAGGGTATAGAATATGTGCTCAATTTGATTGATACTCCCGGACACGTAGATTTTAGTTATGAGGTAAGCCGTGCATTAGCGGCCTGCGAAGGAGCATTATTATTAGTAGATGCATCTCAGGGAATTCAGGCACAAACCATTAGCAAAATCATTCCCGTGATCAATAAAATTGATATGGACGGGGCTAAAATTCCGGAAGTAACCGATCAAATCATCGATTTAATTGGCTGTAAGCAAGAAGATATTTTGTTAGCTAGTGGAAAGTCGGGAATTGGCATTGAAGAAATTCTTCAAGCAATTGTAGACCGAATTCCTGCACCGGAAGGGAATGTTGATGCACCATTGCAAGCATTAATTTTTGATAGTGTGTACAACAGTTTTAGAGGAATTATCATCTACTACAGAATCCTTAATGGAACATTAAAAAAGGGAGACAAAATCAGGTTCATAGCTTCTGGTCAAGATTATATTGCAGATGAAGTAGGGGTGTTAAAATTAACCATGACCCCAAAATCCCAAGTGAGTGCGGGGGATGTAGGCTATATTATTACGGGTATAAAAAATGCAAAAGAAGTAAAAGTTGGGGATACAATCACTTTGGCTAATAACCCTGGTGAAATGATTCATGGTTTTGAGGAAGTAAAACCGATGGTATTTGCGGGAATTTTTCCTGTAGAAACAGAAAGCTTCAATTAAATGACGCCTCCCTCACATTTGAACTAGAAACTTCCCAGGCACTGGGCTTTGGATTCCGTTGCGGATTCCTAGGCTTATTGCATATGGAAATAATACAAGAAAGATTAGAGCGGGAATTTAATCAAACCGTTATTACCACAGTTCCCAACGTTAGCTTTAATGCCTACACTACAAAAGGAGATAAGATTCAGGTAAACAACCCAGTGGAAATGCCTGATCCTGTAAAAGTAGATAGAATTGAAGAGCCATTTATTAAAGCACAAATCATTACACTGCCCGATTATATTGGCAATATCATGACGCTTTGCTTAGGTAAACGAGGAATATTAATTAATCAAAGCTATTTAACCCCAACTAGGGTTGAGTTGATTTTTGAAATGCCATTAACCGAAATTGTATTCGATTTCTATGATAAATTAAAGAGCTCTACCCGTGGGTACGCTTCTTTTGATTATTCTCCAATAGACAATCGGGATGCGGATATTGTGAAAATGGATATTTTGTTGAACAATGAAAAAGTAGATGCATTAAGTGCATTAATCCATAGAAGCAGGGCCCAGGATTTTGGAAGAAAGCTTTGCGAAAAACTAAAAGAACTATTGCCCAAGCAACAGTTTCAAATTGCTATTCAGGCAGCCATTGGTGCAAAAGTGATTGCCCGCGAAAATATCAGTGCCATGCGCAAAGACGTAACAGCTAAATGTTATGGTGGTGATATTAGTAGAAAGCGAAAATTATTAGAAAAGCAAAAAGAGGGTAAAAAGAGAATGCGTCAAATAGGTAATGTTGAAATACCGCAGGAAGCATTTTTAGCTGTATTAAAGCTAGATTAATATTCTCTTGCAGGAATATATATCCATTTGCCTAATTCCCATTTAAAGCCTTCAATAGTGCCGTAGGGTACTAGTGTGTATTTTTTGCTAAGTTCACCCGATTCACTTACCAGTTTTGCAAAAACAATCTGGTCAATTTCTGGGTCGTAATTTAATTTGGCATTGGCGCTTTTTTTAAACTCCAAACAAAAACGGTATGCAGGTTGAATGGGTTTGATGGGATCATTGGGATAGCTAAAATAACGTCCTCCAAATACGGGCTTATTATTGGCATCAAATGTGAGTACTTCAATCCATTTTTTTGTACTCCTTGCATCATTCTCATCATATCCTAAGAGGGTATAATAATTTTTATTGTTGTATTTTTTTTGAATGATATTGTAATAGATAGCGCCAATCCAATTTTCATTGTTTCTTATAGAATCAACTGGGTTATCTGTAAAATCAGCGCCATCATATAGAGGGATTAATTTTAAGGCACCGTTAGACGTTTTTAATTGAATAGCCCCTTTATACCTGTAATAACTAAAGTCTCTCATCAATTGCCAAGTGATAATTCTAAAACTACTATCTGGAGCATAAATGCTCGAAATGGTTTTAAGTGAGTCAAATGGATAGGAAAAAGAATAAGGAATTTTAAGTGCTTGCACTAAGGTTCTGGTAAAAAAACTATCAGCTCTTAACCTATCTACAATTTCTTCGCCATTGATAATATCCTGTGCATATATGCTAAGGGTATTTTCAAAATTTGCCAATAGTTTTTTGTCTGCCTTAGACTGTGAAAGGCAAACTGCAGTGCTTGTTGCAAAAACAAGTAATAAAATTAATTTTTTCATGAATCAATCAATTCACTTAAGTAAGTTATAAAAGCAATTTACTATCAAATAAAGTTGCAAAGCACGCTTATAAAAATTTTATCATTTTCTTGTGCTAGAACAAGCTTCTGCAAAACTGCCTAAATTAGTAAAGCGAAGATCAATATGTGGATCTGGATAGGCCACTTCTGGATGAGTAGTAGCTACAAATACCGTGTGCATGCCTGCATTTCTGCCAAATTGCATATCACTCATTCTATTGCCCACCATAATGCTTTTCTTGAAGTTGATTTCAGGAAAATCCATCTGTGCCTGAATAGCCATTCCGGGCTGGGGTTTCCGATTGGGCGAATTGTCTGCTAAATCGGTACAAAAGTAAATTTGATCAATGCGTCCACCTGCTGCTGCTATTGCATTCACCATTTTTTGATGAGTAACAATAATTTTGTTAAAACACTTATTTAATAATGGCATTGCATTGAGCACATAATCATAAAAAACAAACTCATTCCAATTGAGTATATAATCATTGTCTTTTTCCTCATTCAGTACACCGTCTCTATCCAGAAATAATGTCCAATCAGATCCTAGGTTTTGAAGTTGTAGCATATTAATTAAATAAAGTGTCTTCAACCAGTTCACAAATGATATGGCCTAACATGATATGACTCTCCTGAATTCTTGGAGTAATATTCGAGGGTACATTTAATAAAAAATCGGAGAGGGGCAACAATTTGCCGCCTGAAGCACCAGTGAACCCAACTGTAATAATTCCTTTTAATCTAGCTGCTTCAAAGGCTTTAATAATATTGGGTGAGTTCCCAGATGTAGTAAGTCCTATCAACACATCTCCTTCTTTCATCGTGCCTTCAACCAATCGGGCATAAATTTCGTCATAGCTATAATCATTTGCAACAGCAGTGAGGTAAGAGCTATTACAATGTAATGCGTCTGAAGGCAGTGCTCTTCTATTTTTATAAAAACGACCAGAGAATTCAGCTGCTAAATGTTGTGCATCTGCTGCGCTGCCTCCATTTCCGCAAAAATGTACGCTGTGTTGATTTTTAAAAGCAGTGGTAACTACATCAATTATCTTTTCTAATGTTTGCTGAATCTTTGCATCTGCAAGTAGTTGTTGCTTTACTTCAATTGAGTTAGCAATAATCAATTCAATCCGTTGTTTCATGAGCTGGTATTTTTATAATTGGCAAGGGAAATAATTGCAGTGGTAAGCTGTTCCCATGTATATTTTTGTTTTTGATTACGAAGGTTCATTAAAAAATGATCTTCGCCTAATTCATATAATTTACGAATACCCAATGCAATACTTTCTGCAGTTGCTTCGGTAACCACTCCGCTTTTATCTGCTAAAACACGGTCAGGTAAAGCCCCTACATTAGTTACCAGCATAGGTTTCTCAAAATGATAAGCCAATGGAGTTACTCCACTTTGTGTTGCATTGCGATAAGGCTGAATTACAAAGTCGCAAGCATTTAAATAATATTTTACTTCTTCATCTTGAATAAAATGGGTGAACGAATAAATTAGTTCCTCAATTCCAAGTGATTGAATTAATTTTTTATAAAAATTGGGGTCTTCATAATATTCACCAGCAATAATCAATTTAGGAACCGATATTTCTGGATGATATTGTTGCTCATATTTTAAAATGGCCAATGCTTGTAATAATAAATCTAACCCTTTGTAATTTCTAATAAACCCAAAAAATAAGATCGTTTTTTCTTCAATGGCAATCCCCAATCGATCTCTGGCTTCTTGCTTACTCATTATTTCGCCAAAATGGTCGTATAGCGGATGTTCTACAGTAATTGATTTTTTATTGCTGAACTGTTTAAGATCTTCTGCCACTTTTTTGCTCAACGTAATAAATGCGTCAATGGGTTTTACAAAATATTGGGTAAGTGCAGTATCTCCAATACGATGTTCGTGCGGAATAATATTATCTGCAATACAAATGATTCTGGAAACCTTATTCTTTTTTACTATTTTCAATATCGTGCCCAAACATGCTCCCATAAAAGGAATCCAATATCTAACCAAAACAATAGACGCTTTTTTATCCCGTATAATTCGGCCCATTTTAATCCAATTGAATGGATTAACAGAATTGATACTAACGTGTATAGTTAAATCGGTAGGGGCAGCAGTATCGCTATACTGAGATTTGCCAGGGAATAAAAATGAAGGATATTGAAGAGAGAAAGTATAAATGGTAACAGTATATCCTTGCTCTTGAAAAGACCTTGCCAGCCTTTCATTGAATGAAGCAATTCCGCCACCTCTGAAAGGCCAGGTGGTTCCGATTAATATCAGCTCTTGCTTATTCATACAATGAATTGGAATGTACTAATTGATGCCTAGTTTCTCTTCAATCAAATATGCATTTCTTTCTGGTGCATTCCTTGCTATTAGTTCTGCTACAAAGCCTGTTAAAAATAATTGCATACCTATAATCATAGTGGCCAATGCGATAAAGAAAAATGGCTTATTGGTTAAAGCAACTTCAGGATCTATTGTTTTAGCAATAATGAGGTACAAGCTTGATAGCAGCCCAATCATAAAAAACAATGTACCATAGAGCCCAAAAAATTGCATAGGCTTTTTCCCAAATTTACCAAGGAACATAATAGTACCTAAGTCTAAAAATCCATTTACAAAACGGGAGAGGCCAAATTTGGTGGTGCCATATTTTCTTGGTCTATGCTCTACTACTTTTTCGCCAATTTTTCTAAATCCACTCCATTTGGCTAGTATAGGAATGTAGCGATGCATTTCACCAAAAACTTCAATTGATTTTACTACCTTTTTTCTATAAGCTTTTAACCCACAGTTAAAATCATTCAATTTAATTCCAGAACTCTTACGCGCTACTGCATTGAATAATTTGGAGGGAATATTTTTGGTTAGTGTATTATCGAAACGCTTTTTTTTCCATCCGCTTACCATGTCGAATCCTTCTTCCGTAATCATTTTATAAAGTGCAGGAATTTCATCAGGAGAGTCCTGCATGTCAGCATCCATCGTAATGATTACGTCTCCTTTAGCAGCTTTAAAGCCTTCATTTAAAGCTGCTGATTTACCGTAATTGCGTTGAAATTTAATGCCTTTAATGGCATTATTTCCTGCAGCAATTTGTTGAATTACGTCCCAACTAGTATCTGTACTACCATCATCAATAAGGAGTACTTCATATGAATATTGATGAGCTGATACTACACGTTCAATCCAGGCACAAAGTTCTGGAAGAGACTCTTCTTCATTTAGTAAAGGGATAACAATGGATAGATTCATGTATTTCTATTGTTCAAAAGGAGTTTGCGGATTTTTTTTGGTAACAGCTGCCCCAATTAAAGAGCCAATTGCACCAATAAAAGCAAATGCAAGTAAAATGCCACCTATAGCAAATGGCAAGAAGAACTTCTTGGTCATCTCTATGCCATTGTTAATATCACTTTCAGATAAATTATTATTCTTTTCCATTTCTACTCTTGCTTGTTCCAATGATTTGTCTATCATTTCTGGAAAAAGGAATTTGATAGAGATATATGTATAAACAATAAAAATTACTGTCATTGCTGCAGTAGCTTTAAATCCATGTGCAAATACATTTCCAAATGTAACATTGCCTTCCATGTCTTTACCATAGCTCATGCAAGCCCAAATTATTGCACCGATGATTAACACAAATTGAACCCACTGTAAAGACTTGTTTTGAGATAGATCGGTAATTTGAAAAACTATGCTTAATGCAATTAATACTAAGCTAATAAATAAGCCTTTCATCCAGGGTTGTGTAATTTTCTTTTCCATAATTTTTAATTAGTTGGTGATGATTTTTCCTTTATTGATGATACCCATTACTTTCCCATTCAATTCTCTGTCTATAAATGCACTGTTGGCAGATTTACTTTTGAAATCTGTTTTTTGCAACATCGTATTTCGCTTGCGATGAAATAGGGTAAGCTCTGCAGCTGCACCTTCGGAAATATGGGTAGCAGGAAGCTTGAAAATATTACGCGCATTGAGTGAAAATAGTTCAACAATTCGGTCATTGCTTAAATTATCTAGCAAATGGTTAACCACTGAAAATGCCGTTTCCAATCCTATCATGCCAAATTCGGCATAATCAAATTCACATATCTTATGGTCCCAGTCTTGCGGTAAGTGATGTGAAGCAATGCAGTCAATAGTTCCATCTATTATTCCATCCCTTAAGGCCAACATATCTGCTTTTGAACGTAGGGGAGGGTTTACTTTTAAATAAGTGTCATAGGTTAGCAGGTCTTCATCACAAAAGAATAAATGATAAGGAGTAACACTGCAAGTAATTTGAAGCCCTTCTTTTTTTGCCTCTCTAATTAAATTCAAAGATTGAAGCGTTGATACTCCTGTAAAATGCAATTGAGAATGGGTATAACGAACCAAATCTATATCTCTTTTTAAAATGCTTTCTTCGGCAATTGAAGGAATACCCGGAAGCCCTAAACGGGTAGATACAACTCCTTCATTCATTACTCCTGAAGCTCCAATACTTTGATCAATAGGAACTTGTATGAGCACCCCATTGAATGCTTTTACATATTGAAGTGCTTTAATAAATAATCCCGGAGACTGAACAGGTTTTAGTCCATCTGAAAATGCAATGGCACCACTGTTGCGCATATCATACATTTCAGCCAATTCTTTTCCTTCTGTTTTTTGCGTTATTGCACCTATCGGATGTATATGTACCGGATAATGTGCAGTTTGCTTTGCTGCATATTCTACTAAAGACTTATTATCGGTTACAGGTTTGGTATTGGGAAGCGTAAAAATCCTTGTATATCCTCCAGCAGCAGCAGCTTCGGCTCCGCTTTGTAGTGTTTCCTTAAATTCATAACCAGGGTCGCAAAAATGAGCAAAAACGTCTACCCATCCAGGAGAAACAGCCATTCCGGGTTCATCGATTATGATATCTGCTTTATCTGTAAGCTTGCCTCCAATTTTACTGATCTTATTGCTTTCAATCAGCATGTCGAATATTTTACCGTTAAATGGAGAATTGGGATCGGTGATCAGTACCTGCTTCAATAAAATGTTCATGCAGTAATTGAAAATTTAGTGCAATATAACCTGAAAATTTCTTTTAACCCTATATTTGCACCCCACTTTAAAGGGCTATCCTTTTAAAGTGCTTCTCTTCAGGAGATAAAACATAGTTCGGGACGTAGCGCAGCCCGGTAGCGCACACGTCTGGGGGGCGTGGGGTCGCAAGTTCAAATCTTG
>VIKJ01000106.1 GCA_008080615.1 Chitinophagaceae bacterium
GGATTGAATTTTAGCAAAGGCGATGAAGTGGTGGGAACATTGCAAGACTATCCCAATATGATTCATGCATGGAGGCAAAGGGCATTAAGAGATGGTATAGTATATAAACAAATCAGTTTTGATTTTCCTGTAGAAGATGATGAACAAATAGTAGGTGCTTTTGAAAAAGCCATTACGCCTAAAACTAAATTATTGCATGTAACCCATATTGTTAATTGGGTGGGCCAAATATTGCCCGTACAAAAAATTTGTGCAATGGCACATCAAAAAGGGGTAGAGGTTTTGGTAGATGGTGCCCATAGTTTTGGCTTACTCGACTTTTCTATACCCAGCTTAGGTTGCGACTATTTTGGCACCAGTTTGCATAAATTTTTAAGCGCCCCTATAGGAAGTGGAATGCTTTGGATTAAGAAAGATAAGATAGAAAAAATATGGCCATTGATTTGTGCCGATAAACCCAATAGTACTGATATTAGAAAGTTTGAAAACCTTGGTACACGTAGCTTTCCCATAGAACAGGGTATTGGGGAAGCCATTGCATTTCATACTGCCATTGGGAGTAAACGCAAAGAAGATAGAATTAGATACTTGAAAAATTATTGGGCCAATAAAGTAAAAGATGTGCCCGGTGTGCGCATACATACTTCATTAAAAGATGCTTATTCTTGTGCTATAGCAGGAGTAACTATTGATGGATTAACTCCAACGGAATTAGATCAACAATTATTTTCAAAGTATAAAATACACACAGTAGGAATTGTTTGGGAAAATATTCGCTGTGTAAGAGTTACGCCACATGTATATACCCGATTGGCCGATTTAGATATATTGGTAAGTGCAATTACAACTATTGCACAAAGTACCTATAAAGCCAATCCAGTTAAACTGAAATAGTGTAAAAAACGGCTGATGTAAATCTTGTTTACCACAATGGCCAAATCGAAAGAGTAGGATCAGCTGAATGGTTCAACTGATCCCTATTAACTTACTAAGAAGCTTTCTCTTCTACTTTCTTTTCTACTTTCTTGCCTTTAGGAGGAGTTACTGGTCTTGCCTTACCAAATGAACCCTGAAATCTTTTTCCTTTAGCTGTTTTTTTGTCGCCTCTGCCCATGTTATTTGTTTGTAATAAAGATGAATAAAGTGTAAAAATAGAAAAACCCCGCCAAAGCGGGGTTCAATTCTTTTTTTTGATGGAATTAGAGCTTTCCGCTTAATTCTTTACCAGCCTTAAAGCGAGCAACTTTCTTAGCTTTAATTTTGATTGTTTCGCCAGTTTGTGGGTTACGACCAGTTCTAGCAGCACGCTTAGAAACTGAGAATGTACCAAAACCAACTAAAGTTACTTTATCACCTTTTTTCAATGTTTTAGTTACCGCATCGATAAATGCATCTAAAGTAGCGTTTGCTTGTGTTTTAGTAATACCTGCGTCATCAGCCAGGTGAGCGATCAATTCAGCTTTGTTCATAGATGTGTTTTTAATGATTTTGTTAAGAGTAACAAATTTATTCGCTTTTATTCATCAACAAAATATTTTCTTTATTTTTTTAAATAGGTTGTTTGCAGTAAAACCCCTATAAATAAAGGGTTATAGCAGATTTTTACTTAATTGAAAGAGGTAATAAAAATGAATGGAAACGGCTGAAACTCAATGCAGCAATGGATTTCAGCGTGTATCGGCTGAAATTCAACCCCTATAAGGGTTTCAAGGGAATATAAGGAAGATTTTTAATTACCAAATACTATTTCTAAAACTATCCACACTCAATTCACATACTGCATTATTGACCTAAAAGCGATGATTTGGTTGCCCCAATTTTGTAAAGTCTCTTCCCGCAAATTTTTCGCAAACAATGCTAGGTAGCGATCATAGGCGGCTTGGTCGGCAGCATGGTATTGAACCGCATAAGTGGGTCCATCTTCCTCATCTACTTCTAATAAGCGAACAAAATAATGGGTAGTAAAACAGCCCGATTGCATCACTGCAGGAATATGGGTGTTTTTCATCCAGTTTAGCCAATCGGTATGTACTGCATGAGCCACTTTGGTTGTTACATTATATATAAGCATGCCAATAATTTGTCTATTTTTTTAATTCAGCAAAAATAGGGCAATGGTCACTGTGTTTGATATCAGGATAAATAGTAGCTGTTTTAAGTTTGGGTAAGAGATTTTGAGTAATACAGATATAATCTATGCGCCAGCCCTTATTTTGTAGGCGTACGGAAGGAAAGCGTTGACTCCACCAGCTATAGCCACCGGTTGTTTCTGGGTTTTTATTTCTATAGGTATCTACCCAACCGTTCAATAAAAATTGGCTCATCCATTCTCTTTCTTCAGGTAAAAACCCCGATGAATTTTTATTGCCTTTAGGGTCATGAATGTCAATGGCTTCATGGGCAATATTGTAATCGCCCACTACAATTAGTTGGGGTCTTTCTTTTTTTAAGTTCTCCAAATAGGCGTTGAACTCTTTTAGCCACTGGTATTTATAAGTTTGCCGTTCGTCTCCACTAGTACCCGATGGGTAATAGGCATTAATAAGGGTAATCTCTCCAAAATCGGCCCTGATAACACGGCCCTCAAAATCACTTTGTTCAATCCCATTTCCAAAAAAAACCTGATCGGGAGCTTTTCTGCTAAGAATGGCCACGCCACTATAGCCTTTTTTTTGTGCAGAAAACCAATAACTGCTATACCCGGCTTTTTCAAAATGGGCATGGTCAACATCTTCTTTGTTGGCCTTGGTTTCTTGTAAGCAAATAATATCAGCAGGATTGGTAGCCAACCAATCGGCAAAGCCTTTTTTAATAGCAGCACGTATGCCGTTTACATTATATGAAATGATGCGCATGGTATAATATTATTGTAAAAATTGATTGTAAGCAATAATCATCAACGCATTAAAAGTGGTTGCATTAATAGATTCACCAAGGGAAACAAACCTTTCTGGTAATTTGTTTCCGTATGCAATGCAAATTAATTGATTATTAAAATAAATTTCTCTAAGCCCAGTACTGATGCAAATTTTAAATGGTTGATTCCATAATTTTCCTTCAACTAGAAATGGATAATTCATGTTAATGATTCTTTCTGTGTTTTCTATATTGGTAATAGAACTCATCGTAAATCCATTGGTTACCTGATGTGCGAATAATTTTTTTTCTGTTTCTACAATATTTCTTTTTACCGAAAATTGTGCAATAGTATCCTTGCCCTCAATTAAGTAGTGGTATTTGCCAGTAATTAAGTTGATATAAGGTTTGGCTTGCCCATCATCATTTATATTATAGGCAATTTGTGCAGGAAATTGAAGTAAATAGTTTTTATCATTTAACACATCTCTTCCTTCTTGTAATAAAAAAACAATATCTGCATCAAATAAGTCACGTGCATATTCAACCCCTTTTTGTAAAGAATCATTGAGTATTGTTTTGTTTTTTCCTTTTAAAATAATTTCTCTATACTCCTGATTTCCCCAACGGATAATTTGTGGTTGATTATTATAACTGTATTTACTCAATTTATCTTTTGAGTAAACAGGGGTTCTTTCAAGCCCAGCCGTATTTTCTAAAATAAAATTATCTCCCACAAAAGCACCAGCTACTTTCATTTCAATCAATTCAAAATGATTGGTAGAGTCTAATATAATGGGCAATGATTTTTTTAATAATTCAGCAAATCCATTGGCTGTTACCGGTAAGTTATAAATAGGAATACCTATTCCATTGCTGGGCCCTTGTTTAATTAAAATGTCTAAATCTTTATTCAATAAGGCTTTGGTAGGGCTTTCGGTAATGATTACTTGTAGTTTAAAAACCGATAATACCTCTTTTGCAAATGCAGAATCATTGGTATCTAGGTTAAACTGTTGAATATATCCAGCTGTGGTATATTCAACCAAGTTGATATTAATTTGAGGGTAAGGTAATGGGGAATTTTGTTTGTACTCGTTCGATTCATCTTTGGTTAATGGTAAAAATTGAATGGATGAATTATTGGCTAATTTAAAACCTTGCTTTATAAAAAGTGTACTATCTAAATCTTGCATAAAATGCTGCATTAGGCTGGCATCTTTAAAGTAACTCATTACAGGCCCATTCATAGAATAGCAACGAAATAATGTTGGTTGCACCAAACGTTGTGCTTTTACAGAATGAGTGCAACAAAATAAAAAAAGAAGAAAAAGGCTTTTATACATGATCTGTTTAAAATGGCGAGCCAATTAAATGGGCCGAATAGATTAAATTGTACCAATTTAAAATTAGGCATCTTTATGGAGAATACGAACCGGATTATACCAGCTAAAGAATTGGTTTATTTAGATGGTCCTAGGCCAAGGATGAATGAACTCCGTTTTGCATGGGAAGTATTTGTACAATTTATCAAAGGTTTTAGAACCCTTCACTTTGTGGGGCCTTGTATTACTGTATTTGGAAGTGCCCGATTTAAAGAAGACCATCCCTATTATCAAAAAGCAAGGGATATGGGCAAGATGATTGCCGAATTGGGTTTTACTACTATGACTGGAGGTGGCCCAGGAATTATGGAAGCGGCCAATAGAGGGGCATTTGAAAATGGAGGAAAAAGCGTTGGTTGCAATATTAAATTGCCTTTTGAGCAACATGGCAATCCCTATGTTCATAAAAGTATTACCATTGATTATTTTTTCATAAGAAAGGTATTATTGGTAAAATACTCTTATGCATTCATCATCATGCCAGGTGGTTTTGGTACCATGGATGAATTATTCGAAACCATCACCTTGGTACAAACCAATGTGATTTATGATTTTCCTATTGTATTATTTGGAAAGGAATACTATCAACCGCTTATGGAAGTAATTGATCGAATGATAGAAAAAGGTACCATCGCG
>VIKJ01000107.1 GCA_008080615.1 Chitinophagaceae bacterium
TGGAGAAAAAATAATACTACTTTGAATAAGTTGATTATTCACTTTTATTGATACCCCTTTTGCAGCAGTAATACGAACTGTATTACCTTCTAGTTCAATATATCCGGCATTTGCAGCAATTGACCCTTTAGGAAAAACAATTTTATTTTTCTTGTCAGAGCCAAAATTACTTTTGCCCTGTTCTAGCCAAAATAAACCTGCAAGGTTTAACCAGCCATTGCTTTCTTTTAAAGCTGCATATCTACCTATTTTCCATTGCTCAATTTCTTCCTTATAATTGAAGGGCTTTTGTGCTGTAATAAATTGTACTATACTTATAAAAAAAATGAAGAGGATGCGATTTTTCAATTTGCTTGTTTATTAGTTTGAAAAAATTTGGAATAAACTGTATATATGTAACACCCTACACAGATTCCAAAAAATGATTCTAAAAATGAAAATAAAACCAATGAGGTTCCTATCCAAAATACCAACATTTTTAATTCTACCATTGCAAATATGAATAGCATGCTTGTAACCAAAAAACCAAGCTGTGCTGCAAATCTTTTAGGTGCCCTATCAGTCCACTTTACATTTAACCATCCTCGTTTCTCAATTTGAATACTAGTCCATTGTAACAAACTGAACCTTCCATTATAAAAAGCCCTTAGATAGAAATCAATTACTAAAAACACAGGTATTATAAGTGATTGTGTAAATAAATATCCTACTGATAATAAAAACACAAATAGGGCAGTAACGCGAACCCTATTACCATTTATCGCAACAAAATCTACTGGACACACCCGTTGAAAAGCCATATAATTTGATTAAAAATTTGCTAAATAAAAGCAAATATACAATACTATACCAAATTAGTAGACTAATCAATTGAATTAATTAAACTTTAACGATTGGTGTTTCTGGAATAGACTTAATGTAAATATCCTGCTGAGGAAAAGGAATTTGAATACCAGCAGTATCAAAACCACTATATATCGACTTTAGTGTTTCACTTTTTAGGGACAACCAACTATCATAATCGGAAGTCCAAAATAATACCCTAAAATTGATAGCACTATCTGCAAACTCATGCATTAATACAGAAGGTACAGGCTCTTCCATTACAGATTTTTGTTCTTTCAGTGAACTTAGAATTACTTCAGTTACTTTTTCAACCGCCGACCCATAAGCAACACTTATTAATAATTCAACCCTACGGAAATTATTAGAATGCGTCCAGTTGGTTAATTTTTGTGTAATAAAATCACTATTGGGCACTATTATTTCTGATCCATCAAAAATGGCGATTTTACTACTCCTAATGCCAATTTCAATCACCGTTCCTGATTGATTGCCTATTTCTACAACATCCCCTACCCGCATGGGTTTTTCAAAAGCCAAAATAATTCCTGATACTAAGTTGCCTACAATATTTTGTAACCCAAAACCAATACCCACACTTAATGCTCCAAAAACAATAGCGAATTTTTCTAACGGTATCCCTGCAGCGCCAATTGCTAAAAAAAATCCAATTGATATTATGCCTAAGCGAACCAACATCATCCAGCTTCCTACATTGGTTTTTTGTGTAGTAGCAAACTGTTGGTTGGTTGTACCAAAAATAATCGAAACCATGTTGGCCAATATTACTGCTACCCAAATAGTGAGGATGAATATACCCACCGATTTAAGTGTAAAAGAAAGGTCTCCTATTTTGATTGAATAATCTAATAAATCGGAAATTGATGCAAACATTAATTCATGAAAACTCAAACTCCAAATAAATCCAATACTCCACAAAACAATGGCGATAATATTGAGGATACTTTTATATTTCGCACTAATATTTTTATACGCTACTATTTCTCCAGATCTAACTGCTTTAATTCTTTCTAATTGTAAAAAAATGGCTTCGGAAAAAATATCTGTGAATACAGATAAACATACTGCAAGTATAAATTGCAAGATAGTACTATTAGAAAATAATTTTGACAGGGCAAAGTATCCAAATACATTAGAAAGGATCGAAAATAAATTGCCTATAATCAAGATCACTAAAGAGAATCTGAATAAGTTATTGTATTTGCTTCCGCTACTTTCTTTTGCTCTATAACCCCAGATAGCAATTGCCAATGTAATTAAATTAGCAATTAATAAACCCCATCGCTCACCGTTTGAATAGGAGTACAATAAATTATCCATTCCAAATACAAATGCCATGAAAACCAAGGCTATCCACAACCTTTTCATGGTTAGTGTAACATAAGGCCAAATTAAAATGGTAGTAATAAAAGCAGTTACGAATAAAAACAACTCTACTAAAATAGCTGGCGGGCTTTGAAAAATATAGGGAGGAACTAAAAAGGTAAATAATATAGAAATAAGTATTTTACGTTTTTTTACATATCGCAATGGCAGCAACAAAGAAGTTAAATTATTTTTCTCTAGTATTTTTAAATTAGAATATATCCAAACAAAAAAGAGTACTCCTAGGATAAAACATAAAATCAATATCCATAGATTATTATAGAAATAAAAAATGAGTAACCCTAGAGATCGTTTAAAACTATACTTTAAATCAAAACCCAGTGGGGTAGAAAAATCTTTGGGAGAAGACAGCAATAGATTGGGATGTGTTTTACCAAAAACGGCTTTAGAGTAATATCCTATCCTATATTGTACTTCTTCTAATAGCTCTACATTTTTCACATAGGCACTGGCAATTTTTGCCTCTATGTTAACCATGGAGCCTGCTATTGAATCTTGTTTAAGGTTAAGCAATGCTGCTTGCTCTGATAATTTATCTATTTCACCCTTAAACTCTAGCTTTAAAGTAGAATCTCTATTTAAAATGAGCTCATTTGCTGCTTGTATGCGATTTTCAATTTCATCGAAATCTTTTTTTAAAGACCCAACATATTCCGAAATATCTTGATTCCAATCTGATAGTAATTTATTTAGTTGAATCAAGATTACTTTAAAACTGCTTACATTTCTAAGGTTTACATCCGAAATAGAAGCTCCTGCCAAGAGACTGGAATCTATACTTTTTTGTAATATAATAATCTTATCCAAAGCTGCATAAGAAGTATCATGATCAAAACCTCTTTGTACTTTTTTCTTATACTTATTTATACGAATCGCAATATCTTCTGTTTGAGAAAGTAAACTAATAATTTCGCCTTCTTTATCCTCCTCTTTTAATGTATCAGCAAGTTTTTCTTGTTTACTTACAGTATCAGCTACAAGTAGTTTATATGGATTGCCTTTTTGTGCATTTACAATTGATAAAAGGCTAATTAAGCAAATTGTAATACCAGTTCGCAATAGAAACATAAGGCTGATTTATAACTAAAAATAGGGAAACTAAATTTGAAATGAATTGCTTAATTTTCAATATGATGGAGTCTTTTTACAGCTGGGATGATGATGTATTGGTTTTGAATATATTGGGTACCCCTGGCGCAAAACTGAATAAAATTGGGAAAGTAAAAGGCAATCAATTAAAAGTAAGTGTAACAGCTCAGCCTACAGATGGCAAAGCCACCGACCATATGATTGCGTTTTTAGCAACTCAATTTAAAGTAGCTCAAAAAGACATTGAATTGGTATTTGGTCAATTTAGTATTCATAAACAATTACGCATAAAAAATCCATCAAAACTACCTGCAGGTATTACTAGAAAATAACCTTTTATGAAAAAGCTCCTATTGATTGCCCTTTTATTCTTTTTTCAAAATTTAAAGGCCCAAAGCCCAGAAACCCTACTTAAAAATGCAGGCATCGATTTACCTACAATTACTGCGCCTGTTGCCAATTATGTAAATGTAGTAAGGGTTGGTAATTTGCTTTTTTTATCGGGCAAGGGACCTTCTGCAAAGGATGGCAGTTACATAACAGGAAAATTAGGTGTTAATTTAACTATTGAGCAAGGTTATGAAGCTGCTAAGTTAACAGCAATCAATCAGCTAGCAGTTTTAAAAAACGAATTAGGAGATTTAAGTAAAATTAAAAGAATAGTAAAAGTATTGGGTTTTGTAAATAGCGATCCAGGTTTTTCTAACCAGCCAAAAGTAATGAATGGCTTCTCCGATTTAATAGTGTTGGTTTTAGGAGATAAAGGCAAACATGCACGCTCTGCTATTGGAACCAATACATTACCATTTAATATGGCAGTGGAAGTTGAAATGATTGTAGAAGTAGATAACTAAGCTCCTTTGATAATATCGTTAATAATTTCTAAATGATGTTTTGTATGCAATGCAAGCATCTTTTTGGTTCCCTTTACATTTAAATGTCCAAAAAAGGGATGTACAAAAAAATGATTAGCAGGCAATTGATTCAGTATAGTCAATTTTTGCAAGGATTTCTCCATTTTTAATCTAACATCTACTTCATCAAAAGCAGAAGTAGGAACAACTGTTGCGGGTGCTTTTGCTTTCCCACGTGGTATTTTACCAGTAGTAAACACAACCAATCTTTTGAAATTAAAGCTCCATTTATATTCTTGGGGATTTGAGGCGTTTACTGCACCAATGATTTGGTTAATAACCATTAAGCAGTGATCAATATGCCATCCTACAGAAGAAGAAGACACAGCAGGATTTACTTTTTCTGCATTGGCAATACAGGTATCTAGTTCTTTGATTAATTCTATTGTATGCTTCATATTACATACAAAGTACTAATTATTTATCTTTTGTAAAATAGGCATAAAAAAAACCCGAAATTTCGGGGTTAATCTGTGGGAGCATTATTTATCCCGATTTATCGGGACGGGTTCGAACCGCGGACCCCTCCGACTTTGTCGGAGTGCTCTTAACCCTTCGCAATTAACTCCTCA
>VIKJ01000108.1 GCA_008080615.1 Chitinophagaceae bacterium
CGGCAATTCTTCAGGATTGATAATCGGCTCTTATTTTTTTCTTATCTATTTTACCTACACTTGTTTTAGGAATTGTTGCAACAAAATCAATTGATTGAGGAATGGTCCACTTACTAATGGTTCCATTCTCTACATATTGTTGCAAATAATCTTGAACAGCTGCTGTTGTAGTAGTTCTATCTGTTTTTAGCACAACCAATGCATGTGGCCTTTCTGTCCATTTGGCATCAGGTATTCCAACAACTGCAACTTCTGCAACTGGCTCAAATTTTCCAATCAGGTTTTCTAATTCCAATGATGAAATCCATTCACCACCTGTTTTAATCACATCTTTTATTCTGTCGCTAATTTTTAACACATTGCGTTCATCCATTGAACCTACATCTCCTGTATGCAAATAGCCCCCTTCCCATAGCGTTTCGGCTTTTTCGGGTTCACGTAAATAACCTTGTGTAAGCCAAGGGGTTCTTACAACAATTTCGCCAACTGTGTTTCCATTTTGTGGCAGGGCTTTGCCCATTTCATCTACTATAATCATTTCTACCAATGGAATAGGAACACCAGCTTTTGTTCTGATAGCTACTTGTTCATCTATACTATAATCAGTTGCAGTATTTAAATAAGTTACCGATAAAATAGGACAGGTTTCAGACATTCCATATCCAGTGATTACATCAATACCTAAATCTAGTGCGGCTTTTGCTAAAGAGCTTGGCAATGCGGCTCCGCCTATTACTACTTTCCAATTAGATAAATCAATCGATTGTACAATTGGGCTACTCACCAACATTTGCAATATGGTAGGCACACAATGAGAGAAAGTAACTTTTTCTTTTAACAATAATTTCAGCAACATTTCAGGTTCATATCTTCCGGGATAAATTTGCTTAACTCCAAGCATGGTAGCTAAATAAGGCACTCCCCATGCATGCACATGAAACATGGGCGTAATAGGCATATATACATCATTCGATCTAAACCTACATGTACTATCATAAGCACCAAATGCAGCCGCTGAGCCCAATGTGTGTAATACCAATTGACGATGAGAAAAATAAACTCCTTTAGGATTACCTGTAGTGCCGGTAGTATAAAAAGTAGTTGCTACTGCGTTTTCATCAAAATCTGGGAATGCGTAAGCATCGCTTGCTATACTTAATAATTGTTCATACTCACCAAAAATCTCAAGCGATGAACTGGGAATCGTACCGTCATCTGTTAGTACAATATATTTTTTTACGGTGGTGATTTTATCAGCAATCCCTTCTAACAAAGGTAAAAAATCGCGATGCACTAAAATAACTTCATCCTCAGCATGATTGATGGTATATAATACTTGTTCGGGCGAAAGTCTATAATTAATGGTATGCAAAACTGCTCCAATCATTGGGACCGAAAAAAAACATTCCAAATATCGATTACTATCATAATCAATTACAGCCACTGTATTACCTTGTTCTATTCCAATAGTACTTAACGCATTGGCCAATCTACAAATGCGCTTATTGAGTTCTATGTAATTAAATCTGGTAAGATCTCTATATACAATTTCTCTTTCTGGCTCATACTTTAAAGATTGAGCTAAAATAGATTTCACCAATAAAGGAAAATCAAATGCAGAAGGTGTTTTGGGAAGGATCTTTACTTGACTCATTGTTGTAAGTATAAATGTTTACTGAGTAATGGCAGAATCAATCTTTACTTTATTATTTCCAAAAAAATTGCGAATTAATTCCGTATAAACTTTAGGCTGATTTAAGTATGGGAAATGTCCTGTATTATGAAAAGTAAAATGTGCTGCTTTGGGATATACCTGAGGCATGAGCGGAATGAGTGGAGCAGGAACCACATTATCATTATCTGTATCAATAATTAATATAGGTATTTGATTTACCAACGTATCTGCAACTTTAAAAGAATCTATCACACATTTAGCACGAGCAAGAAATTGTTGTTTACTCATTAACCCATAATTCTGTTCTAATAAAAACGCTCGGGTGAGTTGAGAATTACCAGATGCAGGAACTACATTTTTTTCAATATTACCTCTAAAAGTTCTTAAGACCATCCACTCGGGCAATAATGGAACCAATATCATCAAATTTTTATACTGGCTTTTAATGAGATTGTTGGGAGGAAAAGTATTACCGTAAATGGCTTTCTCTATTTTATCTGGATAATTGGCAACAAGGTATTGCGTAAAAAATCCACCAAGTGAAGAGCCTACCACATTTATTTTTTCTATTTTTTCGGCAGATAAAATTTGCATTACCGCATTGGCCATTTCACTTAATCCAGAAACAGCAGGATACGTAACTGAAATGATTTTGTACTCATTCTTTAGGGATTCGATTTGTTGAAACCAAATATCATATGCCCCACTCATACCATGTAAAAAGAGTATTGTCTTTGCCCCTTTTCCTGTAGAAAGGTATGTCCATTCTGTTCCATTAACCAACAATGTCTTTATTGGAATCTTTCTAAACTGCTTTAGTGAATTGGCTATAGCTTTATCCCCTCCATATAATTCATCAAAATGTTTTACAGGATTGGGAATCATGTAAAAAACTATAACACTAATAAATAAGACTATTAAAATCCAATATCGTTTTTTCATTTTGCTGATAGATTAAATTTTTCCTCGCAAAATTTCCTCCACCACACCAGGATCTAATAATGTAGAAATATCTCCTAAATTTTCTGTTTCACCTTCTGCAATTTTTCTCAGAATCCGGCGCATTATTTTGCCGCTTCTTGTTTTGGGCAATCCAGAAACAAATTGAATTTTATCGGGCTTAGCAATGGCTCCAATCATTCTGGTTACAGTTTGTAAAATATCTTTCCTAACCAAATCACCCGAGCCATGTGTGTTTTGTGCATGCGATCCCTGGTAAATGATATAAGCATAAATGCCCTGCCCTTTTACATCATGCGGATATCCTACTACAGCGCTCTCCACCACGCCTGCATGCATATTGATGGCGTTCTCTACTTCTGCAGTGCCAATTCTATGCCCACTTACATTTAATACATCATCTACCCTACCCGTAATACGATAATTACCATCCTTATCTCTTAATGCACCATCTCCTGTAAAATACAAATTATCGTAAGTGGCAAAATAATTGGTTCTACAACGCTCATGATCTCCCCAAGTAGTTCTTAATATGCCAGGCCATGGAGCTCTGATACATAAATTTCCTGATACGGTTTGTCCGGGCTCCCCAATTACTTCCTTTCCATGCTCATCTACCAATAACATTTGTACACCTGGCATGGGTAAGGTTGCCCAACTAGGTTTAGATGGGGTAACACCTGCCAGATTACTAATTAAACAGGCACCTGTTTCTGTTTGCCACCAGGTATCTACAATAGGACATTTTTTCTTGCCTACATTTTCATCGTACCAATGCCAAGCTTCTTCATTAATGGGCTCTCCTACTGTACCCAATACTTTCAAAGAAGAAAGATCTTTTCCTTGTAATGGCCCTAATCCAAAGCCCATTAAACTTCTGATAGCAGTTGGTGCAGTATATAAAATATTCACTTTGAATTTATCTACAATATCCCAAAACCTACCTGCATCAGGATAAGTAGGAACTCCTTCGAACATTAAGGTTGTAGCGCCTGCACTTAAAGGACCATACAGAATATAACTATGCCCAGTGATCCAACCTATATCAGCAGTGCAAAAATGAATTTGACCGGGCTGATATTGAAACACATTTACAAAAGTATAATTAGCATATATCATATACCCACCACAGGTATGCACTACTCCCTTTGGCTTTCCAGTGCTTCCACTGGTATATAAAATAAACAATGGATCTTCTGCATCCATTTCTTCTGCTTCTATAAAAGTGATTCCACTATCTTCTATATGTTGCACTTCATCTTCCCACCATACATCTCTTCCTTTAATCATAGAAACAGCTGTTCTAGTTCTGGTTGCAACAATTACTTTTTTAATGGTTTTGTTACCTATCAATGCATCATCTATCACACTTTTTAAAGGAATATCTTTTGCACCTCTATAAGCGCCATCGCAAGTAATGATGAATGTTGCTTGTGCATCTTCCAATCTATCTGCAATACTTTGTGCAGAGAATCCACCAAAGATTACACTATGCACCGCTCCTATTCTGGCACAAGCCAATACAGCAATAGCCAACCTAGGAAGCATGCCCATATAAATACATACACGATCGCCTTTTAGCACGCCGTTGTTTTTTAATACATGGGCAAACTGACAAACTTTTTCATGCAATTTTTTATACGTTAAAATGCGGCTAGGATAATCTGGATCATTGGCTTCCCAAATTAAAGCAGGCTGATTGCCTCTTTCGGCCAAATGCCTATCTAAACAGTTTTCGGTGATATTCATTTTAGCACCTTTGAACCATTCCACTTTGGGTTCTTTAAAATTCCAATTCAACACATCTGCTTTAGAATTCCATTTTTTCTTCCAAGTAAAATGATTGGCAATCTCTTCCCAAAAACCGGCAGGGTCTTCAATACTTTTTTGATAAGCTATTTTATATTCTTCTAAACTCTTAATTTGATAAGGATAACTCATGGCAAATATTTAAAGTATAAATATACGGCATTACTTGCTTGGCAATATGCTTCTATTATCGTAAGTTGATAGCTCATTTATGCCAATGAATAATAGTAAAACACTAAGAAGGGTAATTGCTGCATCTTCCATGGGAACACTGATAGAGTGGTACGATTTCTATATTTTCGGAAGCCTGGCAACGGTGGATTTATTGTGCGTCCATTTGGGGCGTTGTTTTTTGGAAGACTAGGAGACTTGATTGGAAGAAAACATACTTTTTTGCTTACCCTCGTTATCATGGGTGGCTCTACTTTTGCCATCGGCTTGATACCCAACTTTGATAGTATTGGTTATGCAGCACCCATATTGGTGTTAATACTAAGGCTCTTGCAAGGATTGGCGCTAGGAGGCGAATATGGAGGGGCTGCAACTTATGTTGCTGAACATGCGCCCGAACATAAGCGAGGGTATTACACTTCATGGATTCAAACTACTGCCACATTGGGTTTATTTGTTTCACTAGGGGTGATTTTATTAACCAGACATTCCTTAGATGCAGATGCCGCAAAATCCATTGCCAAGTTTAATGATTGGGGCTGGAGAATCCCCTTTGTTGTTTCCATTTTTTTAGTAGGCTTGAGTATTTATATACGCTTGAAGATGAAAGAATCTCCTTTGTTTACCGAATTAAAGGCATCGGGAAAAACATCGGTAAATCCTATTAAAGAAAGCTTTGGTCATAAAACCAATTTAAAAATGGTTTTATTGGCATTGTTTGGTGCCACAATGGGCCAAGGAGTTGTATGGTATACCGGACAATTTTATGCGCAATCTTTTATTGAAAATGTTTGTAAAATAGATTTTGATCAATCCAGAACCATTTTAATTTGGGCTATTTTATTTGGCACCCCATTCTTTGTTTTATTTGGAAGCTGGAGCGATAAAGTAGGGCGAAAATGGATCATGCTTTCGGGTATGTTCTTGGCTATTTGCACGTACCATTTTTTATTCAATGGATTATTACAAATCTTGCAGGTTTAGCTTATTGGAAAATGGTGGGTATTGTTTTTATCATGATTGTTTATGTAACCATGGTGTACGGGCCCATCGCGGCATTTTTAGTAGAACTATTCCCCACAAAAATCAGGTACACATCCATGTCTTTGCCATATCATATTGGTAATGGGGTGTTTGGTGGATTAACGCCGTTTATTGCTACACTTCTTACTACCATTTATACCAATGATAAATTGGCAGGGCTCATGTATCCCATTATCGTTGCCGCTTTGTGTTTAGTAATTGGTACTTTATACATTCAAAACAAAATTGATCCTCCTATTGAAGCCTAGTACTTTTTAAAATCATTTTATGAATCAACTAAAAAAATATGCTGGAATTATTTGGATATTGATGGGGCCGATTGCCATGTATTATCTTATTCAAACTGCAGCATCTCAAATCATCTCAAAACCAGGCATCGACACCAAAATTCAGTGGATGGTTTTTGGGGTTGTTTTTTTACCCATTGCTATTGGTTTAATGATTTTTGGCTACTATGCATTAAAAGGAGAATACGACAAGGTTTAATTAACAATTTACAGCCTAGAATTTGGCTATTTTTGAACTAAAGCGCAACTATGTTTATTGAGGTTGAAGGTTTGGTAAAATTATATGGTGCTCAAAAAGCCGTGAACGATATTTCTTTTAGCATTGGTAAAGGAGAGATTGTTGGTTTCCTAGGCCCCAATGGTGCGGGCAAGAGTACCACCATGAAAATGATCACGGGCTATTTGCAACCAACCGAGGGCTCCATTAAAGTTTACGGAGAATCAATAATTGCCAAGCCCATTCTTTGCAAACAAAAATTGGGTTATTTATCCGAAGCCAATCCTTTGTATACCGATATGTATGTGAAAGAATACCTGCATTTTATTGAAGGCATTCATCAAACCAATAACGACGCCAGTAAATTAATTGCTGTTCCCGATTTGATTGAAATGGTGGGCCTGGGAATAGAACAACATAAAAAAATTCATCAACTTTCTAAGGGCTATAAACAAAGAGTAGGTTTGGCAGCCGCTTTAATGCATCAACCCGAAGTGTTGATTTTAGATGAACCCACTAGCGGCTTAGACCCCAATCAAATTATAGAAATTCGCAACCTCATAAAAGCACAGGGAATCAATAAAAGCATCTTGTTTTCGAGCCATATTTTACAGGAAGTAGAAGCCATTTGCAATAGGGTAATCATTATACATCAGGGAAAAATTGTGGCAGATGAGACATTGGAACAATTAAAGGCAAATCAAAGCCTAGAACAGGTTTTCAGAAGCTTAACAGGGGCTGTTAGTGTATAAACTACATATTACGTATCTTAGTGCGCCAAATGAGACTAGCACACTCGTTTAATTATATAGAAATATCTTTTTAATCAATAAACAACACAAAATGAGCTACATTATTGAAGTACATGCCAGACAAATCCTAGACAGTCGTGGTAACCCTACTGTAGAAGTAGATGTATTAACAGATGACGGAGCACTCGGAAGAGCTGCAGTACCAAGTGGTGCAAGTACCGGAATTCACGAAGCAGTAGAATTAAGAGACAACGACAAGAAAAAATATGTTGGTAAGGGTGTATTAAAAGCCGTTAAAAACGTAAATGATATTATTGCGGATGCCATTGTAGGGTATGATATTACTCAGCAAGCTGCTATTGACCAAGCCATGATTGATTTGGATGGCACACCCAATAAAGGAAAATTAGGTGCCAACGCTATTTTAGCAGTAAGTATGGCTGTTGCTAAAGCCGCTGCTGAAGAAGCTTCTTTACCATTATACAGATATATTGGTGGAACGAATGCCAAAACTTTACCGATGCCGATGATGAATATCGTGAACGGTGGAGCACATGCAGATAATAAAATTGATTTTCAGGAATTCATGATCATGCCTGTAGGTGCACCTTCTTTTAGTGAGGGATTGCGTTGGGGCGTAGAAATATTCCACACACTAAAAAGTGTGTTGAAGAAAAAAGGATTTAGCACCAATGTTGGGGATGAAGGTGGTTTTGCACCCAATATCCAAAGCAATGAAGAAGCAATTGAAACTGTATTGGAATCAATTCAAGCAGCTGGATATAAAACAGGCTCTCAAATTGTGATTGCAATGGATGCAGCCAATAGTGAATTATGGGATGCTAAAAAGAAAAAATACGTTTTCCATAAAAGCAGTGGCAAGGCATTAAGCAGTGACGAGCTAGTGAAGTTTTGGGAAAAATGGGTTAAGCAATACCCGATTGTTTCCATTGAAGATGGTATGGCAGAAGACGACTGGAATGGCTGGAAAGCACTTACACAGGCTGTTGGAAGCAAATGTCAATTGGTTGGAGATGATTTATTTGTAACCAATGTAGACCGTATACAACAAGGATTAGATAAAAATATCGCCAATGCCTTATTGGTTAAAGTAAACCAAATTGGTACCATCACCGAAACAATCAATGCGGTAAGTTTGGCCCAGCACAATGGTTATAACACCATTATGAGCCATCGAAGCGGAGAAACAGAAGATACTACTATTGCCGACTTAGCTGTTGCTTTAAACTGCGGACAAATTAAAACCGGTTCTGCTTCTCGTACCGATCGTATTGCCAAATACAATCAATTAATTCGTATTGAAGAAATGTTGGGAAGCACAGGCATTTATCCAAAAGGGAAAATTAAGTTTGGTAAAAAATAAGCATACCAACAGTTGTTAATTAAATATCAGTTGGCAGATAAAGGTTTCTTACTACTTTTATCTGCCAGCTTTTTTTAGCGCTATTTCAAATGAAAAAATTTGCCTCCATTATTACCAATAAATACCTCATTGCAGGGGTGTTTTTTATTGTATGGATGCTATTTGTAGATCAACGAGATTATTTTCAGCAAAAAGAAAGAAGAGATGATCTTAGAAAGCTGGAACTTAAGAAAGCCTACTATCAAAAGGAAATAGATAAAACCCGCAAAGAATTGGGCGACCTGCAAAACAGCCCTGCCGCCCTAGAAAGGTTTGCCAGAGAGCGTTACCTGATGAAGAAAGACGGGGAAGATATTTTTATTA
>VIKJ01000109.1 GCA_008080615.1 Chitinophagaceae bacterium
TACAACAATCATTTTTCTCATGGCAGTAATAATTAGGATGGTAATTTATGAAATAGATTAGGGATATCAAAATAAACAGCATTTCTTAGGTTAAACGGTAAATGGTAATTGTTTTAAGAATATTTAGTAAATTTATATATGTCTATAATTAAAAATTAAACCCGATGAGCAATCAGGAAAATTCTAATGAGGCATTGCTCCAAGAGTTAGCAGAACTAAAGAAAGCGTATATCTCATTACAAAATACCTACAATAATAAAATCAACGATTTTAATTCAATTGAAGCAGTTATAAAAGAAAAAGAGCAAGAGTTTAAAAAATTATCTTCTCATTTGCCCGATCTTATTTACCAATTCAGTAGAAGAACTGATGGCAGTTATTATGTGCCTATTGCTTCAGATGGAATCATCAATATTTTTGGATGCAGTCCGGAAGATGTAGCTGAAGATTTTGCACCAATCAGTAAAGTATTGCATCCAGATGATATTGAAAGAGTTATCAATGACATAGAATTCTCTGCAAAAAACTTAACCAATTTTACCTGTGAATTCAGGGTAAATATTCCCGGAAAACCTGTTCAATGGATTTTGTCTAGATCAACACCAGAAAAATTACCCAATGGAGAGATTACTTGGTATGGCTTTAATGCCAACATCACTGAACTAAAAATTGCAGGGGAAAAATTATTGCAATTGTCTTGGGCTGTAGAGCAAAATCCTGCTACAATTGTAATTACCGATTTAAATGGATCCATACAATATGCCAACGCTAAATTTTTCGAAATCACAGGATATACAGTAGAAGAAGTATTAGGAAAAAATCCTCGTATATTAAAATCTGGTCATACATCGGGAGATGAATATAAACTACTATGGGAAACCATAACTAATGGTAAAGTATGGCATGGAGAGTTTCACAATAGAAAAAAGAATGGAGAAATGTATTGGGAATCTGCCACAATTGCACCAATTAAAAATAAAGAAGGCATCATCACCAACTTTCTTGCAATTAAAGAAGATATTACTATTAGAAAAAACGCACAGGATAAATTAAGAAAAATTGCCTGGAACCAGAGTCACGAAATTAGGGGGCCATTAACTTCTATCATGGGGATTGTAGAAGCCTTGAAATTTGATCTTACCATTGATGAAAAATTAATGCTGATAAACAAATTGGATGAGGCAACAAAAAAACTAGATCTTGCAATACATAATATTGTTCAAGAAACTAACATTAATTAATAAGTAATGCCACAGTCTTCCTTATCTGCAAATTTTTCTTTGTGTATAAATTTGGTAAACATCAGCCGCAGATCCATTTATCCTGCATGCATTGTTGTAGAAAACAGCATCATTAAATTGATAGAACCAATTAGCGAAAATGAAATTACCACCAAGGGTTTCTTACTGCCCGGTTTTATTGATAGCCATGTGCATATAGAAAGCAGTATGTTAATCCCTAGTGAATTTGCTCGATTGGCAGTGGTTCATGGAACAGTGGGCACAGTTAGTGATCCACATGAAATAGCCAATGTTTGTGGCATGGAAGGCGTTGAGTTTATGATTGAGAATGGGAACAAAGTGCCTTTCAAATTTAATTTTGGTGCGCCAAGTTGCGTTCCTGCCACCATTTTTGAAACAGCAGGTGCTGCACTCAATAGTGAAGCAGTTGAACAATTACTGCAGAAAAAAGAAATTAAATACCTCAGCGAAATGATGAATTTCCCTGGCGTGTTGCACCAAGACCAAGAAGTAATGAAAAAAATTGCTGCAGCACATAAAGCGGGGAAACCGGTAGATGGGCATGCACCAGGATTAAGAGGAGATTTAGCAAAACAATATATAGAAGCAGGTATTTCAACCGATCATGAATGTTTTACCATCGAAGAAGCTTTGGATAAGTTGCAACATGGCATGAAGATCATTATTAGAGAAGGTAGTGCTGCAAAGAATTTTGAAGCATTGATTCCGCTACTAGAAGATCATCCAAACATGATCTTATTTTGTAGTGACGATAAACATCCAGATAGTTTAGAAGCAGGCCATATTAATCAATTGTGCGCAAGAGCCATTGCAAAAGGAATTGATTTATTTAATGTATTACAAGCCGCTTGTGTGAATCCGGTAAACCATTATCAATTGGATATTGGTTTATTAAAAGTGGGTGACCCTGCCGACTTTATCATTGCAGAAGATTTAGTACACTTCAACATTTTGCAAACGTATATCAATGGGGAAGCACTATTAAAAGAAGGAAAATCAACTATTCAATCTGTACCATGTAATCCAATCAATCAATTTGATTGCGAAGCAATTGATGCAACAGTTTTAAGCATTCCTAAACTAAGCTACCCATCTTTGGATGAAAATATTCCTGTTATAGAAGCATTAGATGGTCAATTGATTACCAATAAAATTTACTTGCCAGGTAAATCAGCAAACGATTGTTGGGTAAGTAATGTGCAAACAGATGTGCTAAAGATGGTAGTAGTAAATAGATACCATCAAGCACCTTTTGCAAAATGCTTTATCAAAAACTTTGGTTTTAAACAGGGAGCCATTGCATCTACCGTAGCACACGATAGCCATAATATTGTTGCAGTAGGAGTAGATGATGAAGCGTTAGCAAAAGCCATCAATTTGGTAATTGAAGCCAAGGGAGGTATTAGTTGTGTGAATGGTAAAGATGCTGAATTGGTATTGCCACTTCCTGTAGCAGGATTAATGAGTGCCAATGATGGTTATACTGTATCTGCAAACTATACTGCAATAGATGCAATGGCAAAATCCTTGGGTTCTACCCTTTCCGCACCTTTTATGACTTTAAGTTTTATGGCATTACTAGTAATTCCACATTTAAAACTCAGCGATAAAGGATTATTTGATGGAGACACATTTACATTTATTGAATAACCCTTAATAAGCTGTCACAACCTATAATCTTACCCATTTAGCAGCAAGGCTAAACCATCAGCTAATTATCTTATTTTCGCAAAACAATACATACGTCATGGTCATAAATTTAAGCGAGCAACATAGTTTGGTTAGCAATTGGGTAGCTGAATTAAGAAATACGGAAGTGCAGGAAGACAGAATGCGTTTTAGAAGGAATTTAGAAAGAATTGGTGAAATAGTTGCATATGAAATTAGCAAGCAACTGCCTTGGAAAGTACAAGAAACACCTACTCCGTTGGGTATTCATGAAAGCAAAGTATTAGAAAGTCAACCCGTATTGGCTACAATTTTACGTGCCCTTGCACAATGGCATGTTGAATTATTTTGATAAAGCAGATAATGCTTTTGTATCGGCATATAGAAAACATCACCGTGATGGTAGCTTCGAAATTAGTTTAGAGTATATGAGTAGTCCTTCACTAGACAATCGGGTAGTGATTATTAGCGATCCTATGTTGGCTACAGGTGCTTCCATTGTTAAAACCATTCAGTACATGAAAAACGAAGGCAAACCTGCAGCAATTCATGTAGTAGTAGCAATCGCTTGTACAGTTGGTATTGAATTCATTATACGCGAGTGCGGAAGCGACGTTTCTATCTGGTGTGGAGATATTGATGACGAACTAACAGCAAAAGGATATATTGTGCCCGGCTTAGGCGATGCAGGCGATCTTGCATATGGCGTAAAAGTTCAAAATTAATTAAACCAACTCCCCCTGCTTAAAGAAATTATCATAGCAATACAGGCTTATTTTCAAGCCCACCGCTTTATTAAAGAAAATAAGCTGTGGAAGTGGATTATTATTCCCGGTTTATTGTATGCTGCCATTTTTGTAATTGGCATGATTTCTTTCAGTGATACTTCTAGCAATTTCATTGAATGGATTGCATTAAAAACCGGATTGAAAAGCTGGTTAGATAAAGAGGATAGCGGAATGATGGGCTTTTTATTTACCATGGGTGGATTAATTGTTTGGCTGGTATTAATGCTTTTTTACTTCTCTCTTTTTAAATACCTTTTTTTAATTATCGGCTCTCCTTTATTTGCCTACCTAAGTGAAAAAACCGAAGCAATCATTGAAGGGAAAGATTATCCTTTTAGTTTAGTTCAACTATGGAAAGACATGCTAAGAGGAATGAAGCTGGCTTTTAGAAATGGCTTGTGGCAAACAGTATACATTATTAGCATTGTGATACTAAGCCTAATACCCATCTTGGGTTGGCTTACACCCATCTTGGCCCTAATTATTGAATGCTATTATTATGGATTCTCTATGTTAGATTATACCATGGAGCGTAACAAAAAATCTGCACCAGAAAGCATTTTTTTTATTGGCTCACATAAAGGATTGGCCATAGGGAATGGAATGGTATTTTATTTCATGCACCTTATTCCAATTATTGGCTGGGTATTGGCACCAGCATATGCAGTGGTAGCAGCTACCTTAAGTGTATACCCATTAAAGCAGAAAGAAGCTAATAATCAATCTATATGAAGCCGGGAAAAGTATATTTAATACCAACGGTTTTGCA
This sequence comes from Chitinophagaceae bacterium, assembly GCA_008080615.1. Classification (GTDB taxonomy): domain Bacteria; phylum Bacteroidota; class Bacteroidia; order Chitinophagales; family Chitinophagaceae; genus Sediminibacterium. The sequence goes on from VIKJ01000109.1 coordinate 4,488, forward strand.
GGAAGATGCTTTAGAAACAATCCCACCCTATATTGTAGATGCAGTAAAAAACTGTTCTGTTTTTTTTATAGAAACCGAAAAAACAACGCGCCGTTTCTTTAAAAAAATCTGGAAAGAAATGGTGATTGATGATCAGGAATGGTATACGATTCATAAAGCAGAAGATGCCGTTAAAAAACAATTCATTGAACTATTACTGAAAGGTAAAAATATTGGTATTGTTAGTGAGGCAGGTTGCCCAGGTATTGCCGACCCCGGGCAAATACTAGTTGAAGCAGCACAACAAAATGGCATTATTGTACAACCCTTGGTGGGCCCAAGTTCTATCTTACTGGCACTAATGGCTAGTGGAATGAATGGGCAATGTTTTCAATTTAATGGATACTTACCCATTGATGGGTTAGAGAGAAAAAAGAAACTGAAAGAATTAGAAGCAGAATCGGAAAGAAAAAAATCAACTCAACTTTTTATTGAAACACCTTATAGAAACAATCAATTGTTGAATGATATTTTTCAATCTTGCAAACCAAGTACACTAATTTGTATTGGCACAGATATCACAGGACCAGCAGAAAGTATTGTTACCAAAACAGTAAAAGAATGGCAAGCAGCATTGCCCAACTTGCATAAGATTCCTACTATTTTTTTATTGCAGGCTTAATCCTCTATTTGGGCTTGATGATGGTTTCTTCTGTTACCACACCTCTTACTTCTAATACGCTGTCTACAATATAAGATTCCACTCCTCTCCAAGGCAATGCACCTAAATAACGTTTGTAGTGCAAATTCAATTCCCTGCCAGAATTGCGAGAGAGTATATCAATTACTTTTTGATCGGTTACACTAAAATTAAATTCATTGCTTTGCACATTGGCTTTAAATCCGCTTTGAATAATTTTTCCCTCAAAGGTTTTGAATACAAATCCTTTTTGCTGAAATGTATTCAGTTGACCAGCTTTGGCACCTACTGAGTATACAAAATAAAATTTCCAATAGATATAACCTGCTAGTATTAAAAGCAATACCGTAACAAAGCTCCAAATAAATTTTTTCATGGTCATTTTATAAAAAGTATTTATCTACAAGGTAAATGAATGCACCCATATTTATTGCACCAAGCATCAATTCTCGCTTGTTTACATTTTCAAATACATCGCTTCTTGCATGGTGAATATCAAAATAACGCTGGTCATCAGGAACATATCCGCCCAATGGTGTACCCAATAATCTATTTAGTGGCCCTATATCGGCTCCTCCGCCTCCCTTACGCATCCACTCTGTTCCATAAGGCTTTAATAAAGGCAACCATGATTGAACTTTTTCAAATTGCTTTTCACTCATCGTGAACCCAAATCCTCTTGGAGTAAATCCGCCTTCATCACTTTCTAAAGCAAATACATGTTTTTCATTTTTTGCTTTGGCTTCTTCTGCATATTTGCTTCCCCCTCTCAAACCATTTTCTTCATTGGCAAATAATACAAAATGTATACTCCGCTTTGGCTTATACCCTAATGCTTTTAAGGTTCTTAGAATTTCAATGGTTTGAACAATACCTGCTCCATCATCATGAGCACCTTCGTTTACATCCCAACTATCCAAGTGCCCACCAACAGTAATAAATTCATCAGGAAATTCAGTGCCTGTTAATTCGGCAATTACATTATGCCCTTTTGCATCGGGTAAAAAATGCCCATTGGTAGTGATGGATACCCTAAAACTTGATTTCTTGCTCAAATTCCAAACATAATCTGCATCATCCCCACCCAAAGCAATCGCAGGAATCTTAGGAAAAGAATCATTATACGCCATTGCCCCTGTATGCGGATTGTTATCGGTAGCTTCTGTAAGCGAACGAATCATAACCCCTACCGCACCATATTTAGCAGCCCTGCTTGCCCCATTTCTTCTATACTGTCCCACTTCTCCATAAGACTTAAATGTTTGGATATTCGTTGGGTTAAATTTAAAATTGTAATAAACAATCTTTCCTTTTAACTGATCTTTTTTTGCTTCTAATTCATCAAAACTGGCTACTGCAATTACTTCTGCAGTAATGGCTTTTCCGCCAGTTCCCATAGAATTACCCAGTGCCAACACATCTAATTTTCGGGTAGTTTTCTTTTGATCAATCATTACAATACTAGCCATATCCGTACCACCTCTTTTCCAATTAGGCATCATACATTCTTGTAATATCACTTTATCGGCACCTGCATTTTTCAACGCACTAGCACCCCATTCAACCGCTTTTGCAAACTGAGGTGAACCAGCAAGACGCCCTCCAATTCCCTTGGTTAATTCTCGCAACAAATCGTGTGCTTGGCCATTTCTTAGAACTTCATCGCTCAGATTTTTAATAAAATCAGCGTCGGTATTAACTTGTGCCTGCATCAACAAAGGGCATAATAATGCAATGAATAACTTTTTCATGGTTTGAAGTTAATCAATTGTTGCACTTTACCATCGGTATAGTTCAAAAGAACAGAATCAAAAATTAGTTGTTAATTGCATATTTCAAACGATAAATAAATCAATATGCGTATTGGAATTGTGTGTTACCCTACTTTTGGCGGTAGCGGTGTATTGGCTACCGAACTGGGTAAGGCATTGGCAGATGAAGGCCATCAGGTGCATTTTATTACGTATCAGCAACCAGTAAGACTGAATGTTTTTAATACCAATATTTTTTATCATGAAGTAAGGGTTCCAACCTATCCCCTGTTCGATTACCCTCCTTATGAAATAGCATTGGCTAGCACCATGGTAGATGTAATCATGAATCACGATTTAGATTTATTGCACGTACACTATGCCATTCCACATGCATCTGCAGCTTATATGGCCAGGCAAATTGTAAAAAAGAAAATTGGGAGAGAAGTTCCATTCATCACCACATTACACGGAACCGATATCACTTTAGTAGGAAAAGATAAAACATACGAACCAGTAGTTACTTTTTCTATCAACGAAAGTGATGCAATCACTGCAGTTTCTAAAAACCTACGCGACGAAACATTTCACTCATTCGCCATAGAAAAAGAAATAGAAGTGATTTACAATTTTGTAGATGTAAATCGTTTTAACAAAAAACCCATTGATGCATTTAGAAAAGTAATTGCGCCCAATGGTCAAAAAATATTGATGCATGCATCTAACTTTAGAAAAGTAAAAAGGGTTACCGATGTAATTGAAATTTTTGCAGCAGTTAAAAAAGAAGTGCCTTCTAAATTACTCATGGTAGGAGACGGACCAGAACGACCTACTTGCGAAGAATTAGCAAGAGAATTAGGTGTTGATGAGCATATACGTTTTTTAGGAAAGCAAGAACAAATGGAAGATATTTTGGCAGTAAGTGATGTATTTTTATTGCCTTCGGAATATGAAAGTTTTGGA
>VIKJ01000110.1 GCA_008080615.1 Chitinophagaceae bacterium
CCGTAACTTGGACATCGCAAATGAACTATATGAAAAAAAATACCATTATTGTATCTGTGCTTTTTTTGCTGTTTACAGCCTGTAAAAACAATGCCAATAACGAAGCTTTTTTTGATAAGGCAGGTATGGATACTGCTGTAAATCCTGGTGATAATTTTTTCTTATACGCAAATGGAACCTGGATTAAAAATGCAAAAATTCCAGATGATCAAAGCGGTTGGGGAGGCTACTTTACATTGTATAACGATAACCTTCAAAAATTAAGAACCATATTAGATGAAACTGCTGCTAAGCAAGATCATCCAAAAGGAAGTGCTGCTCAAAAAGTAGGTGACTTTTATGCAAGTGGTATGGATACACTCACTTTAGAGAAAAAGGGCTATGAACCCATTAAGCCGATGCTTGCAAAAATTGATGCAGTAAAGAATTATACCGAATTGATGAACTTGATTGCCCAAAGTAGTGCGGATGGTAATATAGATGAGTTGTTGGGTTTTTATGTTGGGCCTGATGAAAGAAACAGTGCAGTAAATATGTTGGTATTTGTGCAAACTGGGCTTACGCTTCCCGAAAAAGATTACTATACTAAAACAGATTCTATTACAGTTAGTCAACGCAATAAATTAGTTGCACATGCAGCAAAATATTTTGAAATGACCGGTACAGCAGCTGCTGATGCTGTAAAAAGTGCGGCCAATGTGTTGGCTATTGAAACGCTAATAGCGCAGTCTCATATTAGCCCTGTAGAACAAAGGGATCCAATAAAGAATTACAATAAAATGTCGTTGAGTGCTTTGGAAAAATTAGCTCCAAATATTGGCTGGGCTTCATTGATGAATAAGCTAGGTATTAAAGTGGATAGTGTAAATATTGCTCAGCCCAAGTATTATGCTGCGTTGAGTGGATTATTGGCAACTCAGCCTATTCAAGTTTGGAAAGACAAATTTAAGTTCGACTATATCTCCGATAAATCTGGATTGCTTAACAAAGCATTTAGAGATGAACGATTTGCATATAATTCTATTTTCTCTGGTGCAAAAGTGCAACCTGAAAGATGGAAAACAATGGTTTCCAGAACAGATAATAATATGAAAGATTTGCTTGGCCAAGTTTATGTTGAAAAATATTTTCCTCCAGAGGCAAAGCAAAGAATGGATGAATTGGTAAACAATTTAATGAAGGCATTTAGCAATAGAATTGCAAAGCTAGATTGGATGAGTGATACCACTAAACAACGCGCACAAGAAAAGTTAAAAGCCATCATCAAGAAAATTGGTTACCCAGATAAATGGAAAAATTATGATGATGTTTCCATAGCTAGGGATGATTTTTTTGGCAACCTAAAAAATATTGCCAAGCATGATAATAAAGAATCCCTTGCTAAGATTGGTAAAGAAGTGGATAGAGCAGAATGGGTGATGACCGCACCTACGGTGAATGCGTATTATAATCCTACTATTAATGAAATTGTATTCCCGGCAGGTATACTTCAATCGCCCTACTTCAATTTGAGCGCAGACGATGCTATTAATTATGGTGGAATTGGTATGGTGATAGGGCACGAAATTACCCATGGATTTGATGATCAAGGTCGTCAATATGATGCCAAGGGTAATTTAACCAATTGGTGGACCGCTACTGATGGTAAGAAATTTACAGAAAAAACGAAGGGGGTAGTGAATCAATACAATGGATTTGTAATCCTCGATAGCTTACATGTAAATGGTGAATTAACCCTGGGCGAAAACTTAGCCGATATTGGCGGATTGGCTATTGCATGGGATGCTTTTAAATTAACCAAGCAAGGCCAAAGTGCCGATCAAATTGATGGATTATCATCTGATCAACGCTTTTTTCTAGGTTTTGCACAGGTATGGAGGATGGTGAATCGTCAGGAAAATGTTAGAACTGGTCTTACAATAGACCCTCATTCGCCCGAAGAATTCCGTGTAAATGGCCCATTATCTAATTTCGAGCCCTTCTATGCTACCTTCAAATTAACCCCAAAAAGTAAATTGTGGCTCAATCCAGCCGAGCGTGCCCAAATTTGGTAAGTTAATTTATCCCCAAATAGCAGTTTGGCTCAAAATTTGTTTTTGCGATTCTAATACATTCCTTAACTTTGCCATCCTTAATTTTGGGCTTTTTAGCGGGTGGACATTTTTATCATTGCGTTTGAATGATGAATGCGCCGATTGTACGTTAAGAGAATGTTGCAGTTCTCCCCAATATTTTATCGTATCAAAACCGGTTTTACATAAATATGTCTACAACTACATTGAACAACAGGGTCGGCTTCGGTAAAACTAAACATTTGGCTGATGCCCCAGACCTACTCGACATCCAGTTAGAATCCTTCAAAGAGTTTTTTCAGTTAGAAACAACGCCCGACAAACGTAATGTGGAAGGGCTGTTTCGTGTGTTTAAGGAAAACTTTCCTATTACAGACACGCGTAACATCTTCGTATTGGAATTCTTAGACTACTTCATCGATCCGCCACGCTACACTATTGATGAGTGTATGGAACGTGGTTTAACTTACGCTGTGCCTTTAAAAGCCAAATTGCGTTTAAGTTGTAACGATGAAGAGCACGTGGATTTTCAAACCATCGTACAGGATGTTTTCTTAGGAAATATTCCTTACATGACCCCTCGTGGTACTTTCGTGATTAATGGTGCTGAAAGGGTAGTAGTATCCCAGTTGCACCGTTCTCCGGGCGTATTTTTCGGGCAGTCTGTTCACCCTAACGGAACAAAGATCTATTCTGCGCGTGTAATTCCTTTTAAAGGAGCGTGGATGGAATTTGCTACCGATATCAACAACGTGATGTATGCGTACATCGACCGTAAGAAGAAATTCCCGGTTACCACTTTGTTGCGTTCAATTGGTTTTGAAACAGATAAAGACATTCTAGAATTATTTGGTATGGCTGACGAAGTGAAAGCCGATAAAAAATCATTAGCTAACCAGGTTGGACGAAAATTAGCTGCACGTGTTTTAAGAACATGGGTAGAAGATTTCGTTGATGAAGATACTGGTGAAGTGGTGAGTATTGAGCGTAATGAAATTGTGATGGAGCGCGATACTGTATTGGATGAAGAAGCAATTGCTACCATTATTGAAATGGAAGTGAAGAGCGTATTTATTCAAAAAGAAGACGTGGGTGGAGATTACGCAATCATCTACAATACCTTAAATAAAGATACTTCTAACAGTGAATTAGAAGCGGTTCAGCATATCTATCGCCAATTGCGTGGAGCTGATGCCCCAGATAATGAAACTGCTCGTGGTATTATTGATAAATTATTCTTTAGCGACAAGCGCTATGATTTAGGAGAAGTTGGTCGTTATAAAATCAACAGAAAATTGGGCTTGGAATATCCTTTAACCAAAAAGGTATTAACCAAACAAGATATCATCGAGATCATCAAATATCTTGTTCGCTTAACCAATGCGAAAGCAGAGATTGATGATATTGATCACCTAAGCAATCGTAGAGTTCGTACAGTTGGTGAACAATTGTATGCTCAGTTTGGTGTAGGATTGGCTCGTATGGCCCGTACCATCAGAGAGCGTATGAACGTTCGTGACAATGAAGTATTTACTCCAGTAGATTTGATTAATGCAAGAACATTAAGTTCTGTTATCAATTCATTCTTTGGAACATCTCAATTGTCTCAGTTCTTAGACCAAACCAATCCGTTGAGTGAGATCACGCACAAGCGTCGTATCTCCGCATTAGGACCAGGCGGTTTGAGTAGAGAGCGTGCAGGTTTTGAGGTTCGTGACGTACACTATTCTCACTACGGTCGTTTATGTACTATTGAAACACCAGAGGGTCCAAACATTGGTTTGATTTCTACATTGTGCGTACACGCTGCAATTAACGATATGGGCTTCATCGAAACTCCATACCGTAAAGTTGAAAGTGGAAAAGTAAACATGAAGGAATTAACCTTCCTAAGTGCAGAAGAAGAAGATTCAGCTAAGATTGCACAAAGTAACTCTCCTCTAAACGAGAAGGGTGAATTTGCTGAAGACAAAGTAGTATCTCGTCAAACAGGTGATTTCCCTATTTTAGATAAAGAGGAAGTAGAATATATGGACGTTGCTCCAAACCAGATTGTTGGTTTGAGTGCTTCTTTAATTCCTTTCTTAGAGCATGATGATGCCAACCGTGCATTGATGGGATCGAACATGCAGCGTCAGGCTGTTCCATTGATTGTTCCTGAAGTTCCTATTGTAGGTACTGGTTTAGAAGGCAAAGCTGCTCGTGATGCTCGTATTCAAATTCACGCTGATGGTAATGGTATTGTTGAGTTTGTAGATGCAAACGAAATACATGTTCGTTACGATAGAAATGATTTGGATCGTTTGGTTAGCTTCAACGATGATTTACAAGTATATAAGCTTACTAAATTCATCAAAACCAACCAAGCTACTTGTATCAACCTGAACCCTGCTGTAAAGAAAGGACAGAAAGTACAAAAAGGCGATTTCTTAACAGAAGGATATGCTACTAAGGATGGAGAATTAGCATTGGGTCGTAATCTACAAGTAGCATTCATGCCTTGGAAGGGTTACAACTTTGAGGATGCGATTGTAATTAGTGAAAAAGTAGTAAGA
>VIKJ01000111.1 GCA_008080615.1 Chitinophagaceae bacterium
CACTATTCATGGTACAGGGTTTTACAACCAACGTAATGAGAGTTTGATTGGTACAAAAGCTGGTGCAGCTGGTAAACAAGCTGTAACAACTACAGCTTTTGATGTAAAACAATTTGGAGCAAGTTTTGGCGGTGCTATCATCAAAAACAAATTGTTCTATTTTGTAAACTATGAAGGTGAGAGAAGAAATGACGTGGGTACCACTTGGACTGCAGACGCAAGCAATGGCGCTTCACCTATTAGCGGTAACACATCTAGAGTTAAACAAAGTGATGTAGAAACATTAACCAATTATTTGATTTCTAAATTCAATTATAACCCAGGTGCTTTCCAAGGATACCCACTTCTTACTAAAAGTGACAAAGCTGTTGCTCGTTTAGATTGGAATATCAACGATATTCATAAATTAAGCATCCGTGGTAACCTATTGTTATCTAAGCGTGATGTAAATGCAAGCTCTAGTAACACTACTAGTGGTGCTAGAGGTTCTGGCAATAACAACTTAATTGGTGCCAATGCTGCTTATGAAATCAACAATAATATCTACGGTGTTATTGCGCAATTGAATAGCCGGTTCAGCAACAAAATCAGTAATGAATTAACTTTTGGCTATACAGCTAATAGAGATTTCAGAGCGGTAAAAGGCGGTAATTTTCCAATGGTAGATATCCAAGACGGGGCTAGCCCATTAACTACCCTTCCAACTTCTGCAACCTCCACTGTTCCTTCAGCACAAGCTGGTCAGAGTTCAGTGTATCTTTCATTTGGTAATGATCCTTTCACGCCAAACAACTTGTTGAATACCGATACTTGGCAGTTTAGTGATAACTTAACTGCATATTTAGGTAAACATACATTAACTGCAGGTGTATCTTTTGAAAGTTTCACCTTTACCAATGGATTTACTGCTTTGATTAATGGCGTATACACTTTCAATAATTTGGCAGACTTCTACGCGGCAGGTGATGCTTACAAGGCAAACCCTAATCAGGCATTTAGCCCTGTATTCATGAGAAACTATCGTGCAAGCTTTAGTAACTTACCAGGTGGTGCACCATGGTTAGTTACCACAAAAGCACGCAATATTGCAGCGTATATTCAGGATGAATTAAACCTAGAATCTAATTTTAACCTTACATACGGTGTGCGTTTTGAATTACCTTATTTCCAAGGTTCTGGTTTTACCAATACCGAAGTGGATGGAATGAGTTTCCAAGACAATAATGGTCAGTCAGTTAAATTGAGTACTTCTCAATTACCAAGTGCGAAATTAATGATCAGCCCACGTGTTGGTTTTAACTACGATATCAAAGGAGATAAAACTACCCAATTACGTGGTGGAATTGGTTTATTCACTGGCCGCCCTCCTTTTGTATTTGTAAGTAATCAAATGGGTAATAATGGTGTTTTGAATGGTTCAGTAAGCTTTAACAATACTGCTGCTTACCCTTTCAACCCAAATACGCCAGCTAATTATGCAAGCTTTGCACCAAATCCTGGTGTACCAGCTTCTAAATATTGCTATTGATCAGAAGATATTTAAAGACATCGTATTAACAGGAGAGTTAATTTATACGCAAAGTTTAAATAACATCAATTACTATAACGCTAACCAAAGACCAGCAACTGCATTCTTTAACGGACCAGATGGAAGACCTCGTTTTCCTGGCTTAGGTTTGTCTGGAACTGCTCAAGCAAATGCGTTACGATTTAACCCAAAAATTTCTGATGCAACTGTAATGGAAAGCGGCCCATTGGGTGGTTCTCTTGCTGCTACAGTTAAAATTGAAAAGCCAACAAAGAGTAAAGGTTTAGGCTGGATGGCTGCTTATACTTTCACAAGAGCAAGAGATTTCATGAGCGCTGGTTCTATCGCATCGTCTTCTTGGACTGGAATTCAAAGTGTACGTGGTAATAATAGTACAGATATCGCTTTTAGTGATAACGAAATTCGCAACCGCGTAATTGGTAATATTAACTACCGCATAGAATTAGGCAATAGCGCTGCATTGCAGTTCTCTTTATTTGGTCAGTCTCAAAACCAAGGTCGTTTTTCTTATACTTATAGTGGAGACATGAATGGTGACGGATTAAATGGTAATGACTTAATGTATGTACCACGTGACCAAAGTGAAATGAACTTTGTAGCACAAAATGCTTCTGGTTCTGCTCCTGCTGTTACTGTTCAACAGCAAAAAGATGCATTTGATGCATTTATCAATCAGGATCCTTATTTAAGTAAAATGCGCGGTAAGGTTACTGAAAGAAATGGTTCATTCCAACCTTATATCGTTCGTTTCGATTTATCTACTCAATTAGAATTATTTAGAAATATCGGAAAGAACAAGCACACTATTCAAATCAGAGCTGATATCTTCAACTTTGGTAACTTAATTAATAATGCTGCTGGTGTAAGTAATTTTGTAAATACATTCAACCCATTAACTGCGGCTGGTGTAGATGCAAATGGTGTACCTCTGTTAGCAACAGCATCAACTATGCTACTTATAGAAAAAGTACAAGTTTAGGTGATGTATGGCAAGCTCAGCTTGGTATCCGTTACATCTTCTAGTATTCAAATAATACTTTACAAAAAAGCCCCGACTAAAATCGGGGTTTTTTTATTGCTTTCATAGCTAGCTGAAATAAATTAAGGCATAAAGAAAAAACATAACGTGCTTTCCGTATTAATTGTATGGCATATAGAAAAAACAACCTATGAGGATATTTTAAAAACAATTAAGGCATAAAGAAAAATAAACAACATTTGGCCGAATTGTGTGGGTTGAATTTTCGACAGAAAATTCAGCAATTCGGGTGCGTTGTATTTTTTCTTTATGCCTTAATTATGTAAATACTATTGGTTTGAAATAGTAAAGTGTATTGTGATTTTATTTATGCCTTTCAACTTATAAGGAAGAGTCTTGAACTCCCCAGCCCCATTTTAAAAATGCAGGGAAGGCTTTTGCCCAGGTTGCTACATCGTGTGAACCATCCGCTAATTCCAAGTATTGAATATGTTCATCTGTATACCCCTTGAATTGTATCAATAATACCATTGTTATTTCTGTCGGCGGTTTCATCCAATGCACCACATTCTATAAAAAATTGTAGCCATGGATAAAAATGGCCTTTTCTTATTTGCAAATGCATCAGGCGATCATTCTCATCATCATATCCATCCTCATAACCTTTTCTTCTCCACCAAAGAGACCCACTAAAAATTCCTATTTTTCTAAATTCACTGGCATGATTCCAGCCAATATCCAAAGCACTTAAAGCACCCAATGAAAACCCTGCAAAAGATTTGTCTTTAAAAGAAGGAGCATTGAGTTTTTTTCGAACAAAGGGCAGCAATTCATCAAAAATAAATTTACTATACAAACCAGCTTTAGCTCCCCTACCCTCGTAATCAGCAGAATAAGCTGTTCCATATTCCATTTTACGATTGGGCCCACAATGAATGCCAATACAGATGAGTGGCTCAATTTCCTGCTTGGAATATAACTCATTCAAGATTTCATCAAAGGGCATTTTAAGCAAATCTTGCCCATCATTAATCAACAATACACTCAACTGTTCTGGCTGATATTCAATTTTAGGAAGATACAAGTTTACCAAAACAGTGCGCTCAAGGTATTCAGATTCAACAGAAATAGATTCAACTGAAATATGGGCGGTTTTAGCCGCACGGGTTTTTACCATAATCCCAAAAATAATACAAAGCAAACAAATTGGCTAGAAGTAAATCAATGCATAAATTCCGTATATTTCTAAAATATTTGAATAAATAAAGGTTCAATTAATCCAAAAATAAACACATGAAAAAAATTGGTATTCTATTTGGGCAAGAAAGAAGTTTTCCAATGGCATTTGTAGAAAGAATCAATAGCAAAAATATTCCAGGTATAATTGCCGAGCCGGTGAAAATAGACAAAGTAATACAAGGTGAAAACAGTGGATATGCAGTGATCATCGATCGCATTAGCCAAGATGTTCCATTTTATAGAGCGTATTTAAAAAATGCCGCCCTTTGCGGAACTGCTGTAATCAATAACCCATTTTGGTGGAGTGCTGATGAAAAATTTTTCAATAACTGTTTGTCTACAAAAATTGATGTGCCTGTTCCTAAAACAGTAATTCTTCCTTCAAAGGAATTACCTACAGATACCGCTGAATTATCTTTTAGTAACCTATCCTACCCTTTAGATTGGGAAAGCATTTTTAGCTATGTTGGATTTCCAGCGTATATGAAACCATTTGCTGGAGGTGGATGGAAAAACGTGTACAAACTTACTGACATGAATGACTTCTTTGAGAAGCATGCAGAAACAGGTCAGTTGGTGATGTTATTGCAAGAAGAAATTGTATTTGAAGAATATTATCGTTGTTATTGCATAGGCGGAAAACATGTTCGCATCATGAGTTACGAACCGCGAAACCCGCATCATTTAAGGTATGTAGCCGATTTCAACCCATCTGAAGAGAAACTAAAAATGATGACAGATATTGTATTACGCATCAATCATTATTTAGGATATGATTTTAATACGGTAGAATTGGCTTTAAAAGATGGAGTTCCTTATGCAATTGACTTTTGCAACCCTGCTCCTGACGCTGATATTAAAAGCGTAGGACAAGAAAATTTTGATTGGGTAGTAGAAACTGCAGCCAATTATGCCATTGAAAAAGCGCAAGCACAAGTAGAAGGCGCCGATAACCTTACTTGGGGTGAGTACATCAAACGCAGCAGTTCAGGTACTCCATTATATTAATTAATAACGAACCTCAACAATTATATGTCAACAACGGGCTATCATCATTTCACCATTGGAGTTGAAGAAGAGTACATGGTTATTGACCCTCTAACAAGAGAGTTAAAAAGTCATGAACAAAAAATTGTGCAGTTAGGGCAAGCCGAACTTAAAGACAAAGTGAAGGCAGAAATGCATCAGGCAGTGGTTGAAGTAGGAACAGATATCTGTAAAAATATTGACGAAGCATTCAAAGATGTTGCCGGGCTAAGAGGCAATATTGCCAAAATTGCCGGAGACCTTGGTTTATGGGTTGGCGCATCGGGCACACATCCTTTTAGTCATTGGGAAACCCAATTGATAACAGACCATGTACGCTACAATCAAATTGTAAATGAATTACAAGAAGCTGCAAGAAGTAATTTGATTTTTGGGCTACACGTTCATGTTGGTATGGAAGATAGAAGAATGGCCATGCATATTGCCAATACTGCAAGATACTTTTTACCACATGTGTATGCATTAAGTACCAATTCTCCTTTTTGGGAATCAAGGGATACAGGCTATAAGAGTTTTAGAACAAAGGTTTTTGATAAATTTCCCCGCACAGGCATACCGGATTATTTTGAAAATTTTGAAGCGTATGAAAATTATGTAAACTTGTTAATCAAAACAAATTGTATTGATAACGCAAAGAAAATTTGGTGGGATCTTCGGGTACATCCATTCTTTAATACAGTTGAGTTTAGAATCTGCGATGTGCCAATGACCATCAATGAAACCATGACCATTGCAGCATTGTTTCAGGCTATTTGTGCCAAGATTTACAAGTTGCGCAACCAGAATTTAAACTTCATGCATTATCAGCGGTCTTTGATCAATGAAAACAAATGGAGGGCAGGCAGGTATGGCATTGATGGTAAATTGATTGATTTTGGTAAGGAAACTGAGGTTGATACAAAATCACTTATTTACGAATTACTCGATTTTGTGGATGATGTGGTAGACGAATTAGGAAGTAGGCATGTAATTAATAATGTTACACATATTTTTGAAACAGGAACTGGGGCCGACAGACAATTGAGTGTGTACAGAGAAACTGGCAGTTTAGTAAGTGTAGTAGACTATATACACGATCAATTCTTAACTGTTTAGCATACTTATTGATGGGTGTATCATAGCAAAAGATATTTTTGTGGAACTAAATGCTCAAATTGAGTAGCTCAGGCAACAATATTTAACCATTTGGCATCTTTATTAGGAATCAACTAAAAAGCCCTTCGTGACAGAACACGAACTGATTAAAGGCTGTATTCGGCAGGACTCAAATTGCCAGCGTATGCTGTTTGAAAAGCATGCTGGTAAAATGATGGGGGTATGTATGCGGTATGCCCAAGATAGCATGGAGGCTGAAGATATGCTACAAGACGCTTTTATTAAAGTTTTTCAATATATCAATCAGTTCAAATTTGAAGGTTCGTTTGAAGGCTGGATCAGGAGAATTGTGGTAAACACAGCTATAAGACATTTAGAAAGAAAAAAATTAGTATTTAAAGAAATAGATGACCATAGCCCTAATAATCCGCAGATTGATCCACAGGCCTATACACATTTGGGGGAGGATGATTTGTTGAAACTGATTAATCAATTACCAGATGGATACAGAATGGTATTCAACTTAAGCGTTATTGAAGGATATAGTCATGAAGAAATAGCAGAAATGTTGAATATACAAGCAGGAACCAGTAGAAGTCAGCTGGTAAAAGCTAGAAAAATGTTACAATCACAAATTTTGCAATTACAAAAAATTGCAGTTTAAATGACGAACGAAGCGTTTGACCATATTGCCAAAGAGAAGTTGCAAAACTATACTGCTACCGTACCGGTTGGTTTATGGGAAAAAATTCGTTTGCCCAATATTAGCAACCCAGTTGACCCATTTGATGCCTTTTTAAAAGATAAATTAGAAAACATATCAGCTGCTGTTCCGGTAGATATGTGGGATAGAATTAAACCCGAAGAAGAAGACCGCAAACGGTTTTTCTTTATGATGCCAAGAGCAACAATGGTTGCTGCTTCTTTGCTCCTATTAATCATCACAGGATCTGTTTCAGCTTATCTCTATTATCAAAAAATTTTATTGCCACAAAAAGCTACAGAAACCAATTCTGTTAATCAGCCTTCTACCTTATCAAATGGGCAGAAGAATAATCAACCCAATAACAAAAACAATTCTTTAATTCCTACCACTGGTAATGAAACAAACGAAGAGCCTGGTACTTCAACTAAGCCTGAATCAATTCCGCTAATTGAAGCTGAGGAAAGCAAAGAGCATTCAGTTAAAGAGGAAGCATCAAAAAATAGTATACCTACCAGCGAAAACACAATCAAAAAAATCATTGCCAATAAATTTAACAATACTGGAAAATATAAAAACACCAACCCTTTTTCTACTTTACCAAGAGCGAACAATTTTGGCAATAACCTGCAGCCTGCTCCAATCTCTTCAGGTAATACAACAGCTTCAAGCTCAATAAATAATATAGCTGATAATGAAGAAGCATATATTCAAACAACCAAGTTTGATGCTTCGTTTATGAATCAGCAAAAAAAGTTTAGTTTATATAAATCACTAGAAAAAGAAATTGCTTATAAGAATCATGCTGGTACTATTAAGAATGTAGTGATTTGCCCTTCGGATAGAAAAATGCGCAATACCAATTGGGATTTGGAAGTATATGCTTCACCAGATTATGCATTCAAATCAGTAAGTAGTAATAGTGCAACACAACAATTCATGGATAGAAAAGATAGTAGTGAAACTGCCCGAGTTAGTTTTAGTGCAGGGTTTAGAATTGTAAAACCTATTA
>VIKJ01000112.1 GCA_008080615.1 Chitinophagaceae bacterium
AATATTGCAGGCTAATTTAGCTGGCTCTGGTTTTAATTTTTATCCCGATCCTTATCCCGATCAACAATTATTTTATCGTTCAGACAATGCAACATTGGCCAGGCTAGGTGTTCCAGCTCATACCATATCAACTTCTAAAATGGATAGTGAGCCTAATTATCATCAATTAACCGATGAGATTGGAACCTTAAACATGGCAAATATGACGCAGATTATTAAAGCCATAGCAATTAGTGCTCGCGGAATTATTAGTGGCAAAGAAACTCCTACACGTGTTGATACGAGTAGCTTAAGATAAGCATAAAAAAACCGGTAAGTAGAAACTTACCGGTTAACCTGTTCTTACCATTGATTTAATAGATGGTAAATTCTACTCGCCTATTCTTCTGACGACCCGCTGCTGTTTTATTAGTAGCAATTGGCTGGGATTCGCCGTATCCTACTGCTTCAATTTTTGAAGCATTCACACCTTTGTTGGTGAAATATGATTTTAATGATTCAGCTCTGTCTTTAGAAAGATTCATGTTTGCTTTGTCGCTACCTACATTATCGGTATGACCTGCTAACTTGAGGCTGATTCCTTTTTGAATTAATAAATCTGCTACTTTATTTAAATAAGGGAATGAACGGTCTCTAATGGTTGATTTACCAAAGTCGAATTCTAGATTTCTAAAAGCTTCATCAACAATCTTGCGATCTTCTCCTGTAATGATATAGGTATTGTTTCTGATGATGGTAGTATCTTTTGCAGGAACTGGAACTGGAAGAGCGCAACCTGCACCGTCTACTTTTACATTATAAGGAGTATTGGCACATTTATCGAAGTAGTCGCTAACGCCATCTTTATCACTATCCATTTTCATCTTATTTAGCTGGTCTTTCATATCAGCTATTTCAGCTAAACTCTGATTGTATCTTTCCTCGCTAGCTGCAAGCGAAGCCCTTAAAGCATCATCTGCACGATTCATATTGCCATTTAATTGTGCTGGTGCATTATGTGTAGCCAATTGTGGCTTTTCTTTATTACCTAAGGCAAATTCAAGGCCAATGTGCACGTAAGAAAATTTATCATTAGCATAAGGGGCTTTAAAATAACCATCTAAATTATCTGCATCAACAAATCCCATAGTATAACCTAAATCTAGGTTTACCGATTTAGATAAATTGGCTTTGATACCTAATCCTGCTGGTACATAAAACTCAGTTAAACTTCCAACTGGTTTTACATCAATTGAAGTTCCACCGCTGGTAACAACTGTTGGGTTAAAATTGATAGCACCGCCACCTATTGATACATAAGGCTGAATACTTGTTCTTAGTTGAGACCAATTGATACTGCCCAATGTAACTACAGCGCTTAAACTAGCTGTGTAGTTAATGTTGGTTTCAAATGATTTGTATGGGCTAACAGGTGGAGCACCTGCCCATAGTTTGTCGTTATTGGCTTTTAATGAGCCTTTCATAACGTCTAACTGAATTCCAACAACATGAGAAATTTGTTTTTTAATATAAACACCGTAACCTAAAGTTGCTTGCCATTTTGAGAAATCATTTCTTCCTCCGCTGGCAGAGAAAGGCGCCATTGCTCCTGCATGTAATCCAAATGACCAAGTTCTATAATCGCCATTGCCTGCAAATAAAGCTGGTTTAGTATCTGTACTGTTTTGTTTTGGAGCATCTTGCGCATTGATATTGTTCGATTGAACAATAGCTAAAAGGGAAATGCCCATTAATGCAATTGTGTGTAGTTTCATAATTATTGTATTTAGTATTTAGAATGTATATCGTAAGCTTAATCCTCCATCGAAGTAAACAAAGTTGCCATCGAAGAAATCAACAAATGGTTTAATGTCCATTGAAATATTAATGGGAGCGCCGTTGAATTTGTAGTCTAACCCAAGTATTCCATCAAGCCCAACAACAGTTGAAGAAGTATAGAATCTATTAGAGTTGTAATAGTAGCTACCTCCATTTTGGAAAAATCCAATATGTGCACCACCTCCGTAAAACACATTGAATCTTTTAGATCCATCTACAGCACTGTGTTTTTCATAAAGACCGGTAACAATAAAACTTTGACGGCCAACACTCAAAATACCTTCTAGTGCGCTAGAACTATTCATGAAATGTTTAACAGTAAGGCCATTGGTTAGGCCTCCAAATCTTAACCCCAGCCCGTTTTTATAACTTTGTGCAGAAAGATTAGTTGAAGCAATTGCGATACTCAAAACTGTAATGAGTAATAAGAAACGTTTATTCATAATCAAAGGAAGATGTTTAATCTATAATGAATAATTATAGAAAATCTTCCAGATGCAAGGTTGCAAATATTTACTTTGTTGCTGTTACACAAGCACTAATGCTTGTTGCATTATTCACGTTTTAGGTATTCTAAAAATATTTAAATGTTGAAATTTGTATCATAAATTCAACTTAAAGTAGCTGTAAGTTGCACTATTATATCAGCATGATGTATATAGTTATATTCAACTATCAAATTTTAATTCTCTTTATAATTTCTAGTTTAAATAATAAATATCAAAATGGATATGTAAAGACTACCTTACAGATGAAAATTATCTAATGCATCTTCTTTCTCTTAAAAAATCAAGGGAATCCCGTTAGCTACTTCAAGTACGAGCATCTGTGATTTATGTAAGTAATACTGTTTAGTCTATAAATTGTTTCTGATTAATAAACTCACCTTTATAGATGTTCATAACTTATGTGTTAAACGGAATGTAATTGTTTGCATAGTGCTTTATAGTACTTTACTAAATACACAATCTTGAAATTATTTATTAAATACATGGTGAGCACCCGCTGTAAAATGCTGGTGAAAGAAGAATTGCGAAAGCTAGGGCTGCATTTTATTGTTGTAGACTTGGGTGAAGTAGAAATAATGGAAGATATTTCTGTTGAATTACGTACAAAATTAAATGCTGCCTTACAATTATCAGGTTTAGAGTTGATGGATGATAAAAAATCGGTAATGATTGAAAAAATTACCAATACCATTATAGAAATGGTGCACTATTCTGCAGAACTACCTGCCATCAATTATTCCGATTATATAAGTGAAAAATTAGGATTTGATTATACTTATTTGTCGAATATATTTTCTGAAGTAAAAGGCATTACAATTCAGCAATTTATCATTTTACATAAAATTGAGCGTATAAAAGAGTTGATTATTTATGGCGAATTAAATATTACTGAAATTGCCTGGAAAATGAATTATAGTAGTGTTGCACATTTATCTAATCAATTTAAAAAAGTAACTGGATTGTCTCCTTCTCATTTTAAGTTGTTGAAGGTAAAAAGGCGAATTCCCATTGAAGAAATAGGTAATATTGAATCCAATTAATATGGAAACCGCTAGAACTGAGTCGCAATATGCACGAAGCCTTATTGAAGCAAGTTTAGATCCCTTGGTTACTATTAATACGAATGGTAAAATAACGGATATGAACCAAGCCACCATCGATATTACAGGCATTACTCGCATAAAGCTTACAGGTACCGATTTCTTTCATTATTTTACTGATACACAAAAAGCTAGTGAAGTATATGAAAAGGTTTTTGAGGAAGGCTCGGTAACCAATTACCCACTTACTTTACGCCACAAAAAAGGAAAGCTTACAGAAGTATTGTTAAATGGTTCAGTGTATAAAGACCATCTTGGAAATGTTCTAGGAGTGGTAATTGTTGCCAGAGATGTAACTGAGCAAAATAGAATTGCTAGCGAATTAATAGCTTCTAAAGTTGTTGCCGAAGTTGCAATGGGTTTTGCCGAAGTGGCTAAACTAAAGGCAGAAGCTGCTACTAAAATTGCTGAAGATTCTGTAATAGCTAAACAGCAGTTTTTATCGAATATGAGTCACGAAATTAGAACCCCAATGAATTCCATCATTGGATTTACTAAAGTGCTGCTTAAAACGGATTTAGCTAGTAAGCAAATAGAATACCTGAAGGCCATTAAATTAAGTGGCGACTCATTAATTGTTTTAATTAATGATATACTTGATTTGGCAAAAGTAGATGCTGGAAAAATGAAATTTGAAGAAATGCCCTTTAAAATGTCCGTTTCTATTTCGGCAATGTTGCATTTATTTGAACCAAAAATTCAAGAGAAAAATTTACTGCTTATAAAAGAATATGATAGCAGTATACCAGAAGTTTTATTAGGTGATTCAGTTCGCCTCAATCAAATAATTCTGAATTTAATTAGTAATTCAGTAAAGTTTACGAATGCAGGCAAAATAGTAGTAAGCTTGAAATTAGTAGAGGAGGATGAATCTTCAGTGAGCATTAAATTTGCCGTTACGGATGGTGGCATTGGAATACCAAAAGATAAAATTGGCGACATTTTCGAAAATTTTAATCAAGCCACAACCGGTACATCCAGATTATATGGTGGAACTGGATTGGGTCTTGCAATTGTAAAGCAATTGGTTCAAGGTCAAGGTGGCATTTGCACAGTAGAGAGCAAAGTAAATGTTGGTTCTACTTTTAGTTTTATCTTAAATTTTAAAAAAACAAATGCCCATGTT
>VIKJ01000113.1 GCA_008080615.1 Chitinophagaceae bacterium
TGCCAAAAATTTTGAGTAAATTCTACTTAAAAATTAAACTATTACAAAAAAAAAATAAGATAACAAATTCTAGTTCTGATACTCATACATACCCTCAATAAAAAGCCCATCCCGATTGCTCGGGATGGGCTTTTATATTTTAAAACCTTATCGTTTATTTAGAACGGGTCAGGCTAAGCTTATTCCATTTCTTTATAGTCCTTGAACAGCTTTACTGGTGCGGCTTCTGCTAAAGCGCGGTACTGCTTCCAAATACCGCTGAAAAATTGATTGGCATTTTTTACCACCGTATTTACTGCTTCTTCTGCATAAGCAATCAAACGATCTTCTTGCGCACCCGGCATTGCAGGTTTACCCATCAGCAATTGTCTTGCTTCTCCTACTAAACCATTTACGGTTTCTTGTGGAATATTGCCATAACCCTGTTTGTCTTGAGGCTTACCATTTAATTGTTCGCGAATAGCTTTTATGTTTTCAGTTATTAGCTTTCCTACTTTACGTAAAGTATCTGCATCTTTCTTATCCATATTAGCTAAACTGGCTTCTACTTTTTTAAGTGTTTCCTCCACTTCTGTTAAACGATCGGTAACGTCTACAATTTTTAAACTAGACTTATCTAATCTTGCACTTGCTTTTCTCATGGCATCTCTAACTACTTTAGGAGTAGGTGCGTTGGGGTCATCATTCACCACCACCATCATACTATCTGTTAACTCCTTTCCTAAACTTAGTACTACTTTATACGTACCAGGATCTACCGGAAGGCCTGCTGGCTCGGCGTTTCCACCGCCTCCACCACCAAATCTACCGCCTCCGCCACCTCTTCCACCACCGCCGGCTTGGCGTATACCTCTTCCTTCCATACCCCAATAAATACGGTTGAACCCGCTATCTATTTTGTTGCGTAAATTTCTAACGGCTACATTATTCGCATCAAAAATTCTTACTTGAACCGTATCGGAAATTTTATTTTTTCCAGTATCTGCAGCCGTTTTATTTACAAAGAAACTTAAAGCAGCACCCCTGCGTTTATTTTCACCTTCATAAGTTCCATAAGTGCTGTATTCAATACCTGATGCATTTTTTACTTTAGCTTGATACGCCTGCGGTGCTTCAAATGCAGTTAGTTTTTTAGTGAATACTTGTCCTTTATTGGCGGCTACTTTTCTTAACGGACGAATATCATCTAAAATCCAAATAGCTCTACCAAAAGTAGCAATAGCTAAATCGGCTTCTCTTTCTTGAATAGCAAAATCGTAAGTTGATACAGATGGATAGCCATTTTTAAATTGTTGAAAATTGCTTCCATTATCAAAGCTTACCCATAAGCCCTGTTCTGTTCCTACAAAAATTAAATTCGGCTCAACAGGGTCTTGAATTAAACATAAAGCATATCCCACTACTTTCTTTTCATCTACCAATCTAGTCCAAGTTTTACCATAATCTGATGTACGGAAAATATAGGGCTTCATATCTCCCCTTCTATAATCATTTACAATTACAAAAGCTTCGCCTGCATTGTATTTAGAAGCCCTGATTTGTGGAACCCAAGCCCCAATAGGCATTCCAGGGATTTTTCCTCTAAAGTTGGTCCAGGTTTTTCCACCATCCCTGGTTAATTGTACATTGCCATCATCTGTTCCTACCCAAATAACACCTTGCTCTTTTGCAGAAGGCTCAATGGCTAATATGGTGCAATGATTTTCTGCACCCGTAATATCAACTGAAATACCTCCATTATTGCGTTGATCAATTTTAGCTGAATCATTGGTAGATAAATCGGGGGAAATCAATTCCCATGATGCGCCTTTATTGGTGCTCTTGTTCACATATTGGCTACCATAATAAATGGTAGACTTATCAAATGGATCTTGCGCAATTGCTGCGTTCCAGTTAAAACGTTGACGCGTTTTTACATCCATTCTTGGAGGGCGAATATTCCAATCTTCACCAGTAGCAATATTGTATTTTCCTAATGCGCCTCCTTGGCTCATACTGTATACCCATTTTGGATCTTCGGGATCGGGCATTACATCAAAACCATCTCCTCCGTTTACTCCTTGCCAATACGCATTGCGTATGCCACTTTGAATCCATACATATGCAGGGCCATGCCAGCTACCATTGTCTTGCAAACCTCCCATTACATTATATGGCAATTGATTGTCTACATTAATATGATAAAATTGACCCAATGGAAGTTTTTCATCAAACTGCCATGTTTTACCACGATCTCTTGAAATACCAATACCACCATCGTTTCCATCAATGATAAAATTAGCATCATAAGGATGTATCCACCAAGCGTGGTGATCGGGGTGTATACCGCTATAAGGAAGTACCGACTTGAATGTTTTTCCTCCGTCTTCACTTACGTTCACCATTTGATTGATATTGTACACCCTATTTTCATTCTTGGTATCTACCGCTATATCCTGAAAATAAAATGCGCGGTTGGTTACTACTGCAGGATCGCTGTTAACGAGTTCCCATTTAGTGCCACCATCATCGCTTCTGTATAAACCATTCTTGGTTGCTTCTACTAGTGCATATACTTTATCGGGATCTGTTCTGCTAATGCTGATACCAATTCTTCCATATTCACCAGCGGGTAATCCATCTTCTTTGCCTAATTTTTTAAAATTTTTGCCCCCATCATAAGTTACATAAAATCCACTTCCAGGCCCACCACCTTTTAAACTCCAAGGTGTGCGCTGGTGTTGGTACATGTTTACAAATAATTTATTGGGATTTAACGGATCCATTACCATATCGCCTACACCAGAAGTATCATTGGTATGCAATATCAATTTCCAGGAATCGCCCCCATCAGTGGTTTTATACACTCCACGTTCTGCATGTGGTGCAAATGGATTGCCCATTACCCCAGCATATACAATATCTGGATTAGTAGGATCAATTAAGATGCGATGGATATTGCGGGTTTTCTCTAAACCCATGCGCTTCCATGTTTTACCTCCATCTAAACTTTTATAAATACCTTCTCCCAAGCTGATAGAATTGCGCGGATTACCTTCTCCGGTTCCGGCCCATACAATGCTTGGATTGCTTTGAGTAATGGCAACTGATCCTATATTTTGAATAGGCTGCTCATCAAAAACCGGCGTCCAGCTACCACCACCGTTTTCGGTTTTCCAAACACCACCACTGGCAGTGCCTAAATAAATTGTATTGGGACTGTTCCATACTGCATCTATAGAAGTAACACGACCACTCATACCGGCTGGGCCAATATTGCGGGGTTTCATCGATTTAAAATGCTTGGCTAAATCAACTTGTTGTGCACTTACAGTAAATACTGCAGCTGCACATACAATGGCAAATAGAAATTTTTTCATAAACAGGTTGTTTGGAAGGGGTAATTTCCTAAATAAAGCATTATTTGCCAAATACTTAGGATGAGTGGCTTATATTTATCGGTAGAACGAAACGAGGTTTAATAGAGATTGCTCATCAATTAGTTTACAGTGATTACAGAAAAAAAAGAACCAGTAGCCGCTTTTAAAACAGGCCTTTACGCTGCAGTTGTAGCTTTTCTTACTTATACCATGATTTTTGGCTTTAGAAAATCATTTACTGTTTGCACTTTTGATGGCATGGCTTTTTTTGGATTGGGCTATAAAACTTTATTGGTATTAAGCCAAATGATGGGCTACCTAATGGCTAAATTTTATGGCATCAAGTTTATATCCGAATTAAAAAGATTGGGTAGGTATAAAATAGTATTGCTATTGGTTGGTATCGCTTGGATGGCTTGGCTTTTATTTGCATTGGTACCCGCACCCTATAATATCGTGTTTTTATTTATTAACGGATTTCCGCTGGGCATGCTTTGGGGTGTAATTTTCTCTTATATAGAGGGACGTAAAACAACCGATTTTATTGGTGCCGCACTGGCGGTGAGTTTTATTTTTTCATCAGGTTTTGTAAAGTCGGTAGGTGGTTGGTTACTGATGCAATTTCATTTGTCGGAATTTTGGATTCCTTTTGCAACGGGAATTGTATTTGCATTACCGCTATTGTTATTTATTTATTTGATGGAAAGAATTCCACCACCTACTGCAGAAGATATTGCGCTTAGAATGGATAGAACACCCATGGATGCGGCTCAACGAAAGGCATTTATAAAAACCTATTTGCCCGGTATTGTTGCAGCAGTATTGATTTATTGTTTTGCAACTATTTTTAGAGATATCAGGGATAATTTTAGCGCAGACATGTGGAAGGAAATGGGCTATTTAAATCAGCCAGCGCTATTTTCTAAAACAGAAACTCCAATAACTATTGCAATTTTGATTTTGATTGGTAGCATGGTGATGATTAAAAATAATTTCAAGGCATTTATGCTAGCGCATTTTTTTATTGCATTGGGCTTTATTGTTGCAGGGCTTTCTACTTATTTATTTGCGCAAGA
>VIKJ01000114.1 GCA_008080615.1 Chitinophagaceae bacterium
TGGAATATAAGGTGCGGGTACTGCAAAAATGGCTTCCTGATTTTCTTTAAGTGAATGTGGCTTGCCAATAATATCATTCAACAGCTGCTCTCCTTGTTGTAAACTCAGGTTCATTTTCCAATTGGCTGCTGCAATTTGCTTTCTCATGTGCATTGTTTCTTTATTAGTATAATTGAATTATAAATTAGATTGAAAGATATGGTTTAGTACCTGAATTTCCGCATCAGATAATTTTTTACCCTTCATGTATTTCCAATTATTGATATCATTTATTGCGGATTCAAGATTGTATTTTTTACCATCAACTCCCCAGCTAAAATGTTGAATTAGTTTAGGTAGTAAGCCTGCACCAAAAACATTACAACTTACGCCAATAACAGAGCCTGTATTAACCGATGAATTTATGGAGAGCCTAGAATAATCACCCATGATTACGCCACATTTTTGACCAACAGCTACTTTTTTACCTAAGCCCATACTCCATACGTCTATTGAACCTGCCGAATTTTTAAGATTGCTATTAGAAGATCCTGCCCCAAAATTGCACCACTCTCCTATAACAGAATCTCCCATATATCCATCATGCGCTTTATTACTATATCCCATCATAATGGAATTTTTTATTTCTCCCCCACCCATACAATAAGGTCCTAATGAAGTAGCCCCATAAATTCTGCTATTCATTTTTAGAACCGAATTAAACCCCATTGAAAAAGGGCCACGAACCGTTGTTCCTTCCATTATTTCTGCTTGCTTTCCTATATAAATGGGCCCAGTGGTAGAGTTTAGGGTACAAAACTCCAATTTAGCGCCTTCTTCTATAAAAATATCCGCTTGCTGAACCAACTGAACCGTTGGAGATATGGGTTGTGATTTTCGGCCTTTTGTAACTAATTTAAAGTCTTCCCGAATCATCATCTCATTCAATTGCATCAACTCCCATGGAAATTCAACTCTGGCAACATCAGCTACCTTTATGCTATTGTTAAAATAAGATTGAGTTGTTAATACATTAAACCGATCAAAAGCAATATCCGATTTACCAGCAATTAAGCCAATGGCATCCGAAAAAGAGGCTCCTAATTTTAGCTGGGTAATTTGTTCAATGAGCAATTCATTGGGCAATACTGTTGCATCAATCCAGGTATGGTTTGCTGCAGAAGGCGTTGTGTACAAAGCTTGCAAATAGCCAACAGTATGAACAAATACTTCTTCTTTTAAAAGAAGTTCCCATCGCTCTTTAACAGATAAAATACCCATCCTAAAATCGGCAACGGCTTTTGTGGTGCTAAGCGGTGCAAAATGATCTCTGGTTGAGGGGTCAAATAATACATATGCCATATACAAATGTATTGCATATTCGCAATAATGAAATCTCCGTAACTTGCTTGCTCAAACTTTTAAAAAAAGCAGATATGAGTATAGGTACTTTTTCTTACCCAATGCCAACAAATGATCCTGTAGTTCCATATGCACCAGGCACTCCAGAAAAAGCAGCATTAAAAAAAGCAATTGCCGATTTAAAAAAGAAGCAGCTAGATATACCCATGTATATTGGTGGAAAACAGGTTCGTACAGAACGCAGAGTGGCCATTCACCCACCCCATGAGTTGGCACATACATTAGGGCACTTTAGTGCAGGAGACGAAAAACATGTTCATTTAGCCATTGCGGCGGCTTTACAAGCCAAAGAAAAATGGGCAGAAATGAGTTGGGAAAATAGGGCACATATTTTTTTGAAAGCAGCCGATTTATTGGCAACTAAATATCGTTTTCAAATGGTAGCTTCTACCATGTTGGGACAAAGCAAAAATGCCTATCAGGCCGAGATAGACAGCACATGTGAATTAATTGATTTCTTGAGATTTAATGTACATTTTTTAAGTGAGATTTATAAGCAACAACCTATTTCTGCTCCGGGTATGCACAACCGTATGGAGTATCGCCCATTAGAAGGATTTGTATTGGCTGTAACACCATTTAACTTTACTGCCATTGGAGGAAATCTTCCTACATCTGCAGCCATGTGCGGAAATGTTGTAGTATGGAACCCCGCCAATACTCAAATTTATTCTGCCCAATTATTCATGCGCATTTTAAGAGAAGCTGGTTTACCTGATGGAGTAATTAATTTAATTTATGTTGATGGCCCTACCATTGGCAAGGTTTGTTTTGCTCACAGAGACTTTGCAGGCGTGCATTTTACTGGTTCTACCGGGGTATTTAATAATATGTGGAAAGTGATTGGAGAAAATATGGGCTTGTATAAATCTTACCCAAGAATTGTTGGAGAAACTGGTGGTAAAGATTTTGTTGTTGCACATAAATCGGCTGATGTAGATACCGTGGTAACTGCTTTAGCAAGAGGTGCTTTTGAATTCCAGGGTCAAAAATGTTCTGCAGCTTCAAGAGCATATATTCCAAGCAATATTGCTGATGCAGTTTTAAGTAAATTAGTTGCTGCGGTTGAATCCATGAAAATGGGAACTGTAGAAGATTTTACCAATTTTGTAAATGCAGTAATTGATGAGAAATCTTATACTAGTATTACCAAATACATTACCAATGCCAAGAAGAATAAAAAAGTGAAAATTATCACTGGTGGAAACTTCAGCAAAACAAAAGGATATTTTATTGAACCAACAGTAATCGTATCAAAGGATCCAAAATCTACCACCATGTGCGAGGAAATTTTTGGACCTGTATTAACCATCTATGTTTATCCTGCTGAACAATATGAAAAAACACTGGCTTTAGTAGATAGCACATCGGCTTATGCGCTAACTGGTGCAATCATTTCTCAAGATAGAGCTGCAGTTGAATTGGCTACCAATAAATTAAGAAATGCTGCGGGTAATTTTTACATTAACGACAAACCAACAGGTGCAGTAGTTGGTCAGCAGCCATTTGGTGGTGCAAGGGCATCTGGAACCAATGACAAAGCAGGAAGTTCATTAAACTTATATCGCTGGTTAAGTGCCAGAACCATTAAAGAAACCTACAACCCACCTACTCAATACGGATATCCATTTTTGTTGGAATCATAAAATAGTAAAGAGGTATTTAAAAATAAAAATCCGGAAAATGAATCAATCAAATTCCGGATTTTTTATTTGAAGTTGTTGGTAATACAACAACCTAATTAATTACTTAGGTAATACAACAGAATCAATAACGTGTACAATACCATTACCAGCTTTAATATCAGTTGCAACAACTGTAGATACTCCACCATTCTCATCGGTAAGAATCACTTTATCATCTTTGAAAGAAGCAGTTAAAGTACCACCACTTACTGTTTTAACAGCAGCTTTACCGTTACCAGCTTTGATAGCAGCTACAACAGCAGCAGCTTCTAAATTACCAGCAACAACGTGGTAAGTTAAGATTTTAACCAATGTTGCTTTACTTTCTGGCTTCAATAAACTTTCTACTGTTCCAGCAGGTAATTTAGCAAAAGCGCTATTTACTGGTGCAAATACAGTAAAAGGACCAGCAGACTGTAAAGTTTCTACTAAACCAGCAGCTTTAACAGCAGTTACTAATGTAGAATGATCTTTTGAACCAACAGCTATATCAACAACTGTTTTTTGAGCTGACAAACTAGTAAATGCAGATGCAATTACAATTGCAATAGAAGCGATTAATTTGAATTTCATACTGTTTAATTTTTTTACTATTACAGCTAAACAAATCATTTTGTTCTAAAAAGGTTTTAAAAAATATAAATAAAATGTAATGTTTAATTATTAGGGCATTTTCAATCAAATAATGAACAAATGGGATGAATCACATTATGGAGTATATACCCTATATTTGCCCCTCAAATTTTTGAACAGTGCCAACAAAATTTTCTAAAGAAACTTACCTCTATTGGTATGAGCTAATGCAGCTTATACGTCAGTTTGAATTGAAGTCAGAAGAAATGTATAAAATGGCCGGAAAAATTCGCGGCTTTTTCCATGCATATATAGGCCAGGAAGCAATTGCTGCTGGCTGTATGACGGCTACTTCACCAGCTGATCCTTTTATTACCGCCTACCGAGATCATGGTTTGGCATTAGCAAAAGGTGTATCGGCCAATGCTTGTATGGCCGAATTATATGGCAAGGCAACCGGATGTTCTAAGGGTAAAGGTGGAAGTATGCACTTTTTTAGTGCAGAACATCACTTTTTTGGAGGTCACGGAATTGTAGGTGCTCAAATTGGTACCGGAGCAGGTTTGGCCTTTGCTGAAAAATATAAAGGAACACAAAATGTGGTGCTTTGTTATTTCGGAGATGGTGCTGCGCGCCAAGGTATGTTACATGAAACTTTTAACCTTGCCATGCTTTGGAAATTACCAGTCATATTTATTTGTGAAAACAATAAC
>VIKJ01000115.1 GCA_008080615.1 Chitinophagaceae bacterium
CCCTTTTCTGACATACCTTGGCTTTGCTTGAATTATTTCATCAATATTAGTATCTACTGTGAAATTATTTAACAATCCTCGTCTTACATCTCCATCGGTTAATGAACCGATCAATTTTTCTTTACTATCAACTACAAATAAAATGGCATCTTGTGATAATTCATTCAACACAGATAGTGCTTGTTTAACTGAACTACCGCTTAATATTAAATGCTCTTTAAACGACCTCATTTATTTGTTTAACGTGTTTGATTATTAAATTAGACGAATTTTTTTTATGATATATGTTTATACCATTATAGTTTTCAAATCCCAAAGCTCTATCAACCGCTTCAATAATTTCTTGCCTCTTAAATGGTGAATTTATTACATTATTACTTTGCAAGCGTCCTTTTTGTCTTTCACCAACATTAACTACATATTTACCAAAAGAAGCTGCTTCAATGATTCCACTTGATGTATTTCCGATTAATATTTTCGAGTAATACATTGCGCTAAAATAGTTTTCCTTTCCAAAATTTTCAATTATTAAAACTTTCTCAGAATAATCTTTTTTTAATTGTTCTATTTCTTTTCGAAAAAATGACCCTAATGTATCTGCATTAGGCATAGTAATTACTAAATATAATTTAGATGATAAATATGAAAGTGCTAATCGCATCTCTTGTGCAAATAGTACATTCATAGAACTATTTACGGTCTCAGGATGAAATGTAATTAATGCAAAATCTTGATTAGGAAGTTTATACTTTTCATAAAATCTAGACTTACTAATTGGTTTATAGAATTCAATACCATCTAAACTTAGTGCTCCAACATTAAAAACATTATTATCAGATCCAATTATTCCTATTACTTTTTCACTAAATACTTTTGTGGAAGTAAAGTGTAATTGAGAAGCAAGTGATATTTGATGTCGATAAATATTATCTATTGACCCCAAAGTTGTTTCACCGCCATGAAGATGAGCAAATCCTACTCCAAATGGTATGGCTGCCTGAACTGCGGCACTCATTTCAAATCGATCACCCAAACAAAAAACTAAATCAAATTTATTATTTAACCAAAAATCTGCAAACTTGAGTGTAGTTATTGCATATGATGTTGCTATTGATTGTTCATCATCATTTGAAATTAAATTTGAAATTCTGTGTATTTTAGAAAAGCCTTCATTCTCAATTTCAGTAATTGTAAATCCATGAAATTTTGATAAATGCGTTCCAAATGCAATTATTTCTAATTCAAAAAATGGATCTATTTTAAGCTTTGAAAGCAAAGGTAAATAAATGCCGAAATCAGCCCTAGAACTTGTTAATACTCCAACTTTCATGATTCCAACTTAATTAACTCATCTTCATCAAAATCTTTAAAAGCAATTTTATCTACAACTTCATCCCACCTCATTGGAGAAATACCAGTTCCTGGTCTTTTTGTAGTAATATTAAATTCTGTAAATTTTTCCCCCTTTTGAATTGAAGACTTAGCCACTATACTTTTTCGGGCAATTGAGATATTTTTAATTTCAGACTCACTCGGTTCTTTTATTCCTGATCCACCAATTGCCTTTTCAATATTTCGAATTAATTTAACCATATCTTTAAGTTCATCTGGCTCCAGAGACGCTAATTGATCTGGCCCTGGTAAGCTTCTATCTAATGTAAAATGTTTTTCTATCAATTTACCCCCTAATGCAACAGCAGCAATAGGAACTTCTATACCCATTGTATGATCTGAATACCCTACTTTAACTCCAAACATAGTTTGGATTGCTAACATTGCATTCAAGTTAACATCAGACATGGGTGTCGGGTACTCAGTATTACAATGCAAAATCGTAATATTATTTTTTAAAATGCCCGCCTGAAGAAATACGTCAAGTGCTTCTTTAATTTCTAACATAGAAGACATCCCTGTAGAAATAATAACCTCCTTAAATAAAGAAGATGCTTTACGTAAGTATGGTAAATTAGTAATTTCTCCAGATGGAATTTTAACAATTTTTAGACCTAACTCTTTTAAAAAACTTAATGAGTCTAAATCGAAAGCCGTAGAAAAAAAAGAGATGTTTTTGGAATTACAATATTGTACTAATTCAAAATGCTGAGAACGAGACAACTCCAATTTTTTTAACATCTGAAATTGACTTTCAACTGCGTCTTGTGTATTCTCAATTTGATAGGCAGCTTTTTTTGCAAACTTCGAGACTAAACCTTCAGATTTAAATGTTTGAAACTTAACATAATCAACACCTGCATCTACTGCAACATCTATTAACTTTTTAGCTAACTCAATATCGCCATTGTGGTTTACACCAGCTTCTGCTATGATAATTACCTTACTCATGATTATATAAATCGATACGGATTACCTACTATTCTTTTCCCGTCTGAAATGTTATTTAAAACTACAGTACCCGCACCAACAATTACGTTACATCCTATCTCTACACCTTGCTTGATTACAGCATTTGCACCAATAAATGATCTTGCGCCTACTTTTACATTCCCTGCCAAAACAGCACCTGGGGCAACATGAACATTCTCCCGAATCTCACACTCATGTTCAATAATACAGCCTGTATTAAGTATTACGTTATTACCCACATATGCTAAAGTATTAACCGTAACATTTCTATTAATAAATACCCCATCCCCAATTTTTGCAAAACTTGAAATTGCTGCAGTTGAATTAATTAATGAAAATATTTTTTTCCCCTTCTTAATTATAAGATTATAAATCTTTTCTCGCAGTAAATTATCACCAATCCCTAATATAAAGTCAACATCTAAATCCCATAAATCGAAATTTGGACTTGATTCATACCCTAAATATTCTAGTTTGTAATGGTTATCTTTATTTATTGATTTTTCTGTGTATCCAATAACATTCAAGTTATTTTCGAAAGCTGTATCAGCTACCACTAATCCATGGCCAGAATAACCAACTAAAATAATTTTCTTATCTGACACTACTAGGTATATTAACTATTCTATCCTCCAAATACAAGGCATTAATCTGCTCATCTTTTTGAAATCCGGAATACAATGAAGATTTAAAAATCAATTGCCAAATTGGCCTTGTCATTACGCCATTTTCATTTGTCTCTTTTAAAAAAGACTCACTTTCCTTTTTGTTTTCTAATTCTACACACATAAGCCAATAATTGGCTTTAGTCTTTGGCAATTCAGTACGAAAACAAATTCCTTTGGACTTAAAAAATGAATTATACTGTTGAGCAAGTGATCTTTTATTTTCAATAAACGAATTAAGTTGCTCTAATTGAGCACAGGCTAATGCTGCATTTAGATTTGGCATTCTGAAATTGTATCCAATCTCATCATGAACATATTCATATGGATGAGGGACTTTTGCCGTAGTGGTTAAATGTTTTGCCTTAATTCCTAACTCAACATCATTTGTTACAATAGCACCGCCACCACCACTTGTTACAATTTTATTTCCATTGAAAGAGAATACCCCCAACTTGCCAAAACTTCCAATGGGTCTCGAATAATATTCACTACCAATAGCTTCAGCTGCATCTTCGACAAGTGGAATATTCCATTTTTTGCAAACTTTGATCAATTCATTTAAATGCACAGGAAATCCAAAAGTATGCCATCAACTGCACTAGGCGATAGCCCCATTGTATCTATATCAACATCAATAAAAATGGGTGTGGCACCATTATAGATTATGGCATTTACTGTAGCAATAAATGTTAGCCCTTGAGTAATAACTTCATCACCGTTGCAAACTCCAGCAAGTCTTAATGCAACTTGTAGCGCTGAAGTTCCATTAACTACTGCTACTGACTTATTTGTACCTGAAATAGAAGACATCATTAACTCGAACTTATCAACATAGGCACCAACAGACGAAACGAACGTCGAGTCTATCGTATCGACAATATATTTCTTCTCGTTTCCTAAAAATCGAGGTTCGTGCAACGGTATAAACGCCTTGTTATCAAATTGGTTTTTGACGAAACCAATTACTTCAGAATAATTAGACATTATACATGTCAGATTTATATTGTTGTAAATTTTCCTTTTTAGAGAACCATTCAACTGTTTCGGCCAAGCCCTCTTCAAGGCTATAGTTTTGTTGCCAGTCAGTGAAAGATTTTAACTTTTCATTTGACCCAAATAATCTAAATACCTCTGATTTTTCAGGTCTTAACCTAACTGAATCAGAGACAATCTTAGCGTTTGGGTTTATTTGATTTATTAACGACTGGGCTAAATCTCCTACAGTAATTTCTGATTGAGTTGCTATATTAACTTCATGACCAATAAGTTTATCACATTCTGCAATTTTCAAGAAACCATTTACTGTATCTTTTACGAATAGTAAATCTCTAGTAGGAGTAATATCACCTAGCTTAATCTCTTTTGCACCATTTAATAGCTGGGAAATAATTGTAGGGATAACTGCTCTTGCTGATTGTCTAGGACCAAATGTATTGAATGGTCTAACAATTGTTAACGGCAAATCAAAGGATCTATAGAATGAATCAGCAATAGCATCAGCACCAATTTTTGAAGCGGAATAAGGTGACTGAGGTTGCTTAGGGTGCAACTCTGTTATTGGCACAAATTGAGCTGTACCATAAACTTCAGATGTTGAAGTTACTAGAACACGACTAACTTGATTATCTCTTGCCGCTTGAATTATATTTAGAGTACCCTTAACATTAGTGTCAATGTATGAGTCAGGAGAATGATAACTAAAAGGTATTGCAATCAATGCTGCTAGATGAAAAACAATATCAACTCCTTTCATTGCCTCTCTTACTCCATTAGGGTCACGTATATCGCCTGTAAAAAAATCAATCTTGCTTTTTGTTTCAGCAGAAGTTGAATCCAACCAACCATATGAATTAAATGAGTTATAATATACAAAAGCTCGTACATCATATCTTTTGTGAACTAATGCTTCAGTTAAATGAGATCCGATAAATCCATCTGCTCCAGTAATTAAAACTTTTTTCATTTAATTGATTTTTCTAACGCAAACTCAACCATGGAATCTGCAACTTGATAAATGTCTTTAATGGGATTCCATCCAATTGACTTTAATTTTTGTGGATCAGATATAAGAATTTTATATTCTGATACATACCTAGAGTCAATTTCAATATGGTCAATCCAATTCAACCCCAATTTATTAAAACAATATTCAATCCATGTTTTAATGGTGTGAGCCGTTCCAGATCCAATAACAACTTCAAATAAATCATCTTGAATAACTAATTTCCAAATCCCACTGACAATATCACCTGCATAGTTAAATTCTTTTTGTACACTAAAGTCACCAATTATCAATTTTTCTGAAGACCCGTTAGCGATATTTACTGCAGTTTTAACTATTAATTGATTAATATGATTATCTCCTCTAAGAGGACTATCATGATTAAACAGAAAACCAATATAAATACTCAAACCAAATTTTTGTCGATAATATCTTGCCAGATAAGTTGAGTAAATTCTTTCCGCAGAATATGAGCTTGAAGATTCAAATTGGGTATTTTCATTTATTGGAATTCCTTCATTTTTAAATTGCATAGCACTTCCTGCAAGAAAAATTTTGGTATAAGGAGATTTTAATCGCACAGCCTCCAATATATTTAATGTGCCTGTAGATATTGAGGAATGATTTTCAAATAATGCTTTATGGTTTGTAGTTGAAGTTGCAGCTAAATGGAATATATATGCAGGCTTTGTTGATTCAACAATTTTTAGTACAAAGTCAAAATCAGAAACATCTCCTAAAACATTACCCGAATGTCTTGAAATGCCAATTACTTCCAATCCATTTTGACACAATAGTTGATTTAAATAATGTCCATCTTGGCCATTTACTCCAAATATTAGTGCTTTTTTTGAAATCATAAAAATTTATACAATTTCTATTTCCGGCAAAGGAAAAATAAACTTCCCACCATTAGAGATATACTCTTCCTCCCTAGCTAAAATACTATCTTTAAAGTGCCAAGGAAGCACTAAGAAATAATCTGGATTCATTGCTTTTGCTTCTTTTTCAGAAATAATTGGAATTTTTGTCCCTGGTGTAAATGACCCGAATTTTTCCTCGTTTACTTCAGCAATAAATGGTATTTCATTTTCAGTTAATCCACAAAATTGTAGCAAAACATTGCCTTTTGTACTAGCTCCATAACCAAACACTTTCTTTCCATCCTTAACAAGAGCCTTTATTAAATCTGTAAGATTTTTTCTATGACGAAATGTCCTCTCTGCAAATTCAAGGTATGGCTTCACAGTATCTAATTCCATTTCATCTTCTTGATTTAGAAGCCAATTTATAATCGGTGTATTAGGAATATATTTTGAATTCTTCTTAGCGGCTGTAACAGCAAAACTTCCTCCATTTATTGAATTCATTTGAACATCTATGACCTTTAATCCACATGAATCTAGAATATTTTTTACTACTTTGAACGAATAAAATTCTAAGTGCTCGTGGCAAATTGTATCATAACTATTCGTCCTTAACATTGAGGGCATATAACTTTGTTCAAAATGCCAGATTCCATCATCCAACAAACAATCACAGATATCTCTTACAAACGCCTTCGGATCCTCTAAGTCATAAAACATTGCAATTGAAGTAATTATTTTAGCTTTTTCTACTGGAAAAATATTTTTGAATTTTTCGCTAGTAAAAAAATCAGGTATTAAAACTAGATCATTGGTATAATATTCTTTGAATTTTTTACCAGTTGGATCAATGCCTACCTTTTTAAAATTTCCAACATATGACTTTAATGAAGTAGCGTCATTACTTCCAATATCAATTACTAAATCATCTTGAGTTGGTTTTGCTAAAATTTCAAGATTTTTAATTTTTTTTTGAAGATGTTTCACCATTGAAGAGTTTAAGCCTGAACGGTAACCATAATTATCACCGTACATTTCATCAAGGCTATAAGATTGCTTCATTTGCAGGAGTCCACTGTCCGGACACCAAACTAAGTCCAAAGGTCCTTTTGTAATTTCAATTTCTTTATCTTTTGGGAAAACACCAGTTAAATATTGTTCTCCTAACGATAAAACCTTAATTAGGTTTGAACTTTCAGATATTCTACATTTTTTGATTTCAGAGTACATTGTATTTGTTTAGATAAAAAAATATTATAAATAAAAATTATTTGCAAAATTAAAACAATGATTTTACTTCCTCAAAAGTAAGTTCTAACCCATAGTTTAATTGAATTTTACTTTTCCATCCCATTTTATTTATTTTATTGACATCCAATAATTTGCGGGGAACCCCATCAGGTTTGGATTCATCAAAAATAATACTGCCTTCATAGCCCGTGATTTTTTGTACCAATTGAGCAAGTTCCAGTATGGTTACATCGGTACCAGTACCAATGTTTACCAAGCCTTTTTCATTGTAATGCTGCATTAAATACATACAAGCTTCGGCTAAATCATCTACATGCAAAAACTCTCTTCTGGGCTTACCAGTACCCCAAATGGTAACAGTGGGATTATTATTCTTTTTAGCCGTGATAAATTTGCGCATTAATGCTGCTAATACATGTCCCTTTTCTAAATCATAATTATCGTTGGGACCATATAAATTGGTGGGCATGGCCGATATGAAATTGCAACCATATTCTTCCCTGTAGCTTTCACACAACTTAATTCCAGCTATTTTAGCAACGGCATAAGATTTATTAGTTTCTTCTAAATAACCACTTAATAAATACTCTTCTTTTAATGGTTGTGGGGCCATTTTAGGATAGATGCAAGAAGAACCCAAAAACAATAATTTCTTTACCCCATTTACATAACTCTGGTGAATGATATTGCTTTCCATCATCAGGTTATCGTAAATAAAAGTTACTGCTTGCTGATTGCGCAAATCCAACTCAGCAGAGGTTTTGGTAATAATATTGGTATACCCTTCTGCAGTTAATTTTCTAAATATGGCACTGCCCACCATACCGCGGTGACCAGCAATATATATTTTACTATCCTTATTCATGTTCCTTGTTAATGGTAAAGCCGCTATCTTTTAATAATTGCTCTTTCTTAAATAATTCAATATCGGCCACCACCATTTCTTTTACCATTGTAGCCAATGTGTACTTTGGTTTCCAGCCCAATTTGGTATTGGCCTTAGTAGGGTCTCCTATTAATAAATCTACTTCTGTAGGGCGATAATATCTTGGGTCTACTTTTACAACTTCAGCACCTTGGGCAAGTTTGTACGCTCCTGTTGCTGATTGTACTTTTCCTACTTCATTCTCCTCCTTGCCTTCAAATGTTAGCTCCACACCAATCTCTGCAAAAGCCATGCGCACAAAATCTCTGATATAAGTAGTGATGCCGGTAGCCAACACAAAATCTTCGGGCTTGTCTTGTTGTAACATCAGCCACATGCCTTCTACATAATCTTTAGCATGACCCCAATCACGCTGTGCATCTAGGTTTCCTAGGTAGAGCGTGTCTTGTAATCCAAGCGCAATGCGCGCTACAGCACGGGTGATTTTTCTGGTAACAAAAGTTTCACCACGTAGTGGACTCTCGTGGTTAAACAAGATCCCATTGCATGCATACATATTATATGCTTCGCGATAGTTTACCGTAATCCAATAGGCGTAAAGCTTTGCCACTGCATAAGGGCTTCTCGGATAGAAAGGTGTTGTTTCACTTTGAGGAACAGCTTGCACCAACCCATATAATTCAGAAGTAGATGCTTGGTAAAATTTTGTTTTTTGGGTAAGGCCCAATAAACGAATGGCTTCCAATATTCTTAATGCACCAATTCCATCTGCATTGGCTGTGTACTCGGG
>VIKJ01000116.1 GCA_008080615.1 Chitinophagaceae bacterium
CTGGTCTTTAAATAATAAAGATGGTATCCATTCTCCATTGATTGTAGGCCAGGTTGCTGCAACATTGGCTGCTTTATGCCCTGCCATTAAAGCTCCATATAATAACTGTACAACCAATAAAGCCAGTAACACTATATTGATTCTTCTTGCTTTAGCATGTACAATTTGTTGCTCTTGATCAATTAGCAATTGCATAGCAAACCAAAATGTATAACAGAGCAAACCCAATGCTAGTATAAAATGTAGGGCCAATCGGGTTGGCTTCACATAAACCGCATCACCTGTTAAACCACTTGCTACCATGATCCATCCTACCATACCCTGCAAAGCACCTAGCACAAATAAAACCATCAGCGATGGAACCATACTGGGTTTAAACATTCTTTTTACAATGAAAAAAACAAATCCTGCAGCAAATACCAACCCAATTAATCTTGCCCATAAACGATGAAACCATTCCCAAAAAAAGATGAATTTGAAATCGCTCAACGTAAACTCGAAATTGAGCAACTGAAACTGGGGAGTTTGTTTGTATTTACTAAATTCTTCTATCCACTTGGCTTCATTTAAGGGAGGAAGAGTACCTGTTACCACATTCCACTCAGTAATAGAAAGGCCACTTCCTGTTAATCGGGTAATTCCTCCCAACGCTATTTGAATTACGGTCATCCCTACCCCAATCAATAACCAAGTTGCTACCCATTTAGCAGATCTGTTTGTTTCGCCCATAAACATCCTTTTTAGAAGATTACAAAGGTATAACATCAAAAGACGCTAAAAAGATTAAAACAATTTGATACTATAACATGGATAGCTCAATTTTACAAAGTGCTACCCTCCTTTTACCAAGCAGATTTATTAGAAGCCGGCTGTGATGAAGCAGGTAGAGGTTGCT
The DNA here is from genome assembly GCA_008080615.1 of Chitinophagaceae bacterium. Classification (GTDB taxonomy): domain Bacteria; phylum Bacteroidota; class Bacteroidia; order Chitinophagales; family Chitinophagaceae; genus Sediminibacterium. The sequence goes on from VIKJ01000116.1 coordinate 896, forward strand.
ATGCCGGGCCAGTATTTGCTGCAGCGGTAATTCTTCCAAAAGATTTTAAACATCCACTACTAAATGATAGTAAGCAAGTGGGTGAAAGGCAACGATTGATATTAAAAGAAGTGATTGAAGCCAATGCCATCGCTTGGTCGGTAGCCAGTATAGATGCAGAAGAGATTGACCAGATTAATATTTTAAAAGCCAGCTTCAAAGCCATGCATTTGGCCATTGATCAATTAAAAACCAACCCGAAATTTTTAATTATTGACGGCAATCGATTTGTACCCTATAAAAAAATCCCTCACTTGTGTATTGTAAAAGGTGATGGAAAATATGCTTCTATTGCAGCGGCCAGTATTTTGGCAAAAACATATCGGGATGCCTATATGGAAAAAATTCATGCCCAGTTTCCGCAATATGGTTGGAACCGAAATAAAGGGTATGGAACCCTTGAACACCGCATTGGGATTGAGAAAAACGGTTTGTGTATGTACCACAGAAAACGCTTCAATATTGTTCCTCAACAAATAGAAATTCCGTTTTAAATAACCATTCTAAGCTCCATCCCATGGGCCAGCACCCATTCTAACCAATTCATATTCGGGCTGCGTACAATTGATAATGGTTGAAGGTATCATTCCTCCATTTCCTCCATCTACCACAATATCTACCAAGTGCTTAAAATTTTCGTACATCAATTCGGGATCGGTATATTCTTCTACCATTTCGCCTGGCAATGATGCAGACAATAAGGGATGACCTAATTGTTGAACAATGGTGCGGGCAATTAAATTATCGGGAATTCTTAAACCAACCGTACTTTTTTTATTCTGTAATATTTTAGGTACTTCTTTACTAGCAGGTAAGATGAAAGTGTAAGGACCGGGCAAATGACTTTTAAGCAAGCGATACAAAGGGGTATCGGTACTCTTACAATATTTACTAAGATCGCTTAAATCGTTACAAATGAAGCTCAGGTGCGATTTGGATGGATCTACCTGTTTTATTTTGGCAATTTTTTCAATGGCTTTTGGCTGAAAAATATCACAACCCAATCCATAAATGGTATCGGTTGGATAAATGATGATGCCCCCCGATAGCAAACAATCTACAATTGTTTTGATGTGTCGGGGATTGGGATTTTCTGGATGTACATGCAATAGCATATTTAAAGGTAAATTAAAAAAACGAAGACGGCAGTTGCCGTCTTCTGTTTGTTTGTAAGCCCCTGGTTAAAAAATAGTAATAGATAGTCACCATCTATTACAAACTAAAAATAGGTATGCATCTTTGATTTTGATTAGGCCGTACTACTGATTTTTTACCGTGTTTTCACGGATAAAAAAATGTGCTAAACACATTATATTGAGCGCTTCAAACTAAATAAATTCGAAAGAATATTCACCTTGTTTAAGCATTTCCAACTTATGAAAAAAATTGCTTTAGTAGATGACCACGTTTTGGTTAGAACTGGATTAGCGGGAATCATCAATAGCTATCCCGATTACACTGTTTTATTTGAAGCAGATAATGGCAAACATTTTATTGGTCAATTAAATCCATCGGATCTTCCAGATATGATTTTACTTGATGTATCCATGCCCGAAATGAACGGGTTTGAAACTGCTTGCTGGTTAAAGGAAAACTATCCTCAAATTAAAATTATGGCATTGAGTATGCTAGATGATGAGCGCTCAATTATTCAAATGCTTAAAAATGGAGCCATGGGTTATATCTTAAAAGACATCAGCCCTATTGAATTAAAAAAAGCCATGGATGCGGTTCATGATAAAGGCATTTATATAAATGATATCATGTTCAGCAATTTTGTGCACACTATTAAAAATGGCTTTCAAGAACCGCAGGATGAGTATCAAAAACTAATTAATCTACCGGAGAGAGAAAAAGAATTTCTTAAATGGCTTTGCACAGAAAAATCATTGAAAGAGATTGCTGCAGAAATGCACTTAAGCCCCCGTACCATTGATGGATACAGAGATAATCTCTTTGAAAAAATAAAGGTAAACAGCCGAGTAGGCCTGGTATTATTTGCTTTAAGAAATGAACTGGTTAAACTATGATTTAATTTCCCAGGTTTCTCTACCACGCAACATTTTGTCTAAATCACCCTTGCCCTTTGTAGCAATGGTTTCTTCAATTTGCATGGTCATTACATCTTCGTAGCAAGCACGCTCTACCTGAAAAAATACACCAAATTGTCTTGGATAATGACCGCCACTTTTATTGGGGTCATCAAACATGCGAACCAAAATTTGCGCCTTGTAAAAATCATTTTCATCGTGAACCCAAAGATCATCTGCAGTATATCCGTTACCCAACTCTACTACTTCTGGAGTAAATCCATTTAAACGAATTCCCTTGTTTTGAGTAGCACCAAAAATCATGGGCTTACCATGTTCTAAGAATAAGGTTTCTTCTTGCTTAGAAGATTTTTCGGTAAATATTTCAAAAGCACCATCAGTGAAAATGTTGCAGTTCTGATAAATTTCTAAGAACGATGTTTAAAACTAGCATCTGCACCCATTGCTAATGCCAATGGATTAAATGGATGATCAATACTTCCTAATGGAGAACTTTTGGTTACTTTATTCTGCTCTGAAGTAGGAGAATATTGACCCTTTGTTAAACCATAAATTTGGTTATTGAATACCAACAGATTTACATTAAAATTTCTTCTTAATAAGTGAATGGTATGATTACCCCCAATACTTAAACTATCTCCATCTCCTGAAACAATCCAAACAGATAATTCTGGGCGGGCTGCCTTTAAACCACTTGCAATGGCAGCGGCTCTACCGTGAATACTATGCATTCCATAGGTATTCATATAATAAGGAAAACGGCTACTACAACCAATTCCACTAATGATGGCAATATTTTCGCGGGGAACACCAATGGTTGGCATTACTTTTTGTACCTGTGCAAGTATCGAATAATCTCCACAACCCGGGCACCAGCGTACTTCCTGGTCTGTTGCAAAATCTTTAGATGTTAGTGGTCCGGCAGCTGTTAATGTACTCATGTCTCTCTTATTTCGGGTTACAAGTTACGAATTTCACCCGCTTTTTTAAGTTGGATTTGATTGAATTTTAAAAATTAGTGCTTTTAACTACTGGCAGCATCAGTTTGTAAGGCCTCCCAATACTCTGCAGCCCTTCTGGTATGCGGTATTACAATGGTTCCACCCACAATATTGGCCACCGCAAACAACTCATACATTTCTTCGGTACTTACTCCTAGTTCCTGGCTTTTTCCTAAATGGTATTTAATGCAATCATCACATCTCAACACCATACTAGCTACCAAGCCCAATAATTCCTTTGTTTTCTTATCCAAAGCGCCATCTTCGTAGGTATTGGTATCTAAATTCCAAAGTCTTTTCATTACCAGGTTATTCTTACTCAAGATTACCTCATTCATTTTTTCACGGTAGTCATTAAACTCTTTTACTATTTCACTCATACAATATTTTTAGAGGGCAAAAATACAGCAGCGGTGCTTTCAGCGGCTAAATTCTTTGTACTTTAACCGTTCAAAAAAACACCCCATGAAGAAATACTTAGTTCTACTCCTGCTCCCCATCATTGGTTTTAGTCAACAAAAAGGGGAACTCATTAAAATATCGGATATGCTTAAGATTAAGCAAATGAGTGGAATTAATATTAGCCCCGATGGAAGCAAGGCTGTTTTTGTATTAAATAGCATTGATCAGGATGGTGATAGTAAGTGGGAATACAAATACAATAACCAATTGTATATTGTTCCTACCGATGGTAGTGCTGCCCCAAAACCCTTAACAGCAAAGGATCCTGCGGCTCAACCTGTTTGGAGCCCAGATGGCAAACAGTTGGCATTTGTAAGAGCTGTTGAAGGTAAACCGCAAATATTTCTATTGTCTTTTGAAGGAGGTGAACCCATTCAGTTAACTAAATTTAAATATGGTGCAAGCAGCCCAAAATTTAGCCCCAATGGCAAACAGATTTTATTTAGTGCATCTGTTTCGTTGAAAGATTTATTAAAAGACAGTGTTCTAAACCCAACAAAAGCCTTGCCTCAATGGCCAATGGAAAAACCAGGATTCTACAACAATGAATTTTTAAAAAGCAATATGGCCAAGGCTGATCCTGATGGCAGTATCGATGAAATTCGTGCTTACTTAGAGTTGAATGTAAATGATCGAAAAGCCAAAGTAATTAATAAACTTAATTTTCAAGAAGAAGCTACTACATCTGGAGACCTTTCTTTTGCGCATATTTTTATTGTTGCTACCGAAGTTGGCGCAACACCCAAAGCCATTACCAGCGGGTTTTATCGTTTCAATAGTCCCGAATTTTCTGCTGATGGAAAGAAAATTGTTTTCAGTGGAAATATGGATGCTACCCAACATCCAGATCGTGCGTTGGAAAGCCAAATTTTTATTGCAGATGCAGATGGCAGCATTATGAAAATGATTTTAGGTGCAACGGGCAAAACCTTTAATAGCCCTAAATTATCGCCAAGCGGAAAATGGTTGGCATTTCAAACAGGTACTGTTTCTTTTGTAGATGTACCCGCTTTAGCAATCATGCCAATAAATGGCACTTATGCTGATGCAATTACACTTCCATTTGATAGAAATAAAGGAAGTCTTAATTGGACCAAGGATGAAAAATACATTTACTTTAATGCACAAAGCAATGGTGGTGCACCTATTTATAGGGTTGATGTAAAAACCAAACTAGTAGAGCAACTTACCGAAGCAACTGCAGGCATTAGCAGTTATGATTTATCGGGCAATAAATTGGTGTACGTTAAAACAGAAGCAGCCAATCCTTTTGAATTGTATAGCAGTTATGCTGCAGGAAAAAATGCAATACGAATTAGCAGCTTTAATTACGATTGGATCAGCAGTAAAAAATTAAGCGTTCCCGAAAAGAAAACTTTTGTGAATGAAAAAGGGATGACGGTAGAATACTGGGTAATGAAGCCTGCTAATTTTGAAGCAGGAAAAAAATATCCTACTATTTTAAATATTCATGGAGGCCCATCTGCTATGTGGGGACCTGGCGAAAGCTCTATGTGGCATGAGTTTCAGTATTATACTGCTAAAGGATATGTAGTGGTATATGGCAACCCAAGAGGAAGTGGCGGATATGGTGCCGATTTTTTAAGGGGTAATTTAAACGATTGGGGAACTGGCCCAACATCCGATGTATTAACTTCTTTGGACATTGCTGCTAAAGATGGTTTTATTGATACTTCAAAACTGGCTGTAACAGGTGGTTCTTACGCAGGTTATTTAGTAGCTTGGATCATTAGCCACGACCAACGTTTCAAAGCTGCATGCGCTCAAAGAGGCGTATATGATTTAAGTACTTTTTTTGGAGAAGGAAATGCTTGGAGACTGGTTCCTAATTATTTTGGTGGCTATCCTTGGGAAGCAAAAGCCAAGCTCATTATTGAGAGAGAATCTCCTATTGAATATGTAGCCAATATTCATACTCCTTTTATTATTTTCCACGGAGAAAATGATTTAAGAACCGGTGTGATACAAAGTGAAATGCTCTACAAGAGTTTAAAAGTATTGGGCCGAACCGTAGAGTACGTAAGGCACCCAGGCGGAACGCATGAGCTTACTCGTACGGGAAATAATCGCCAACGCATTGATCAAATGCTTAGAACGATGGAGTATTTTGAGCGGTTTATAAAACATTAGTTGCCTACATTGAAGGTAAAGGTTTGTGCAAAATTGTATGGTAGATTTTTGCCATTTTGAAATGCTGGTTTCCATGAAGGACTGGATTTCAACATTCTTATTACTTCCATATCAGCAGACCATTCTCTTGATTGTAAAATTTGAATATCTGTTAATTGACCATCTTCTTGAATAAGAAAACCAGCTTTAACACGTCCAACTGAATTGGGGCCAGATATGGATATAAATCGATTGGGGGTAATAATATTATTGTTAATGAAATTCATCCAACCTTCTATTCCTCCATTAATAAATGTGGCTGGGGCTTGATTATCATTGACTTTGATTGTATAATCGGGATGATTGGGATCATTGAGTTCAATTGGCTCCTCTTTTCCACTATTCCATTTATATGTTTTTGTTTTATAGTTAATTTGACGAATGATTTCGCCTGCTTTGTATTCTAATGCTAATAATGGATTTAATTTTTTATCAAAAGCTATTTTCCATTTTTTATCTTTTACATTATTTGTATAATTTCCAGAACTATCGAGCTCGCCATATTGATTATACCAAGCAAAAAATCCGTTTTTAATAGATAGTGCGCTGTCTTTAAAAGTTTCCCATGAAACCATAGACCCTTTTGTACGGTAAATTCTGCAGATATAGGTAGTATCATTTTCTCTTACTTTTTGCATAAAGTAAGTAGACTTATCTAAATTTTGTATCGATTGCCAATTTTTATCAAATGCATAGAATGATTCATAAGGAGATTGTGCTCGAGTTAGTAACGCCACAAAAAGTAAAGGAAAGAAAAAGCCTTTCATTGAATTAGATTTTAAGTATTCATAAAAAAGGAAATTAACTAGTACTTCAAGGAGAAAATTATTGATTACTAAACTGTTTCTTTAATACAGGCAAATCATTTTGAGCAATTTCCCATACCAATTTAAAACTCACTCCAAAATATTCATGTATTGAAATATTTCTAAAACCTCTAATGGGCAACCAATCAATTTCAGGATGCAACTCTTTAAACTCATTTGATAATTGATTACAAGCTTCTCCAATTATTTCAATCTGTTTAATAGTTGCAAATCATTTTTCGGAATTGGAAAGAAAATCATTCTAGAATGTGCATTACCCTTGCCGCATCATTAATCTGCCCTCTCATAAATCAACACTTTTTCTAAATCTATAATTGGGCTTATATGAGGAGATAAACCATCAGAAGAAACTAAATCAACTTTCTTTTTTAATAACAATGCTAATTCAGACTGGTACGTAAAAAATTTCATTCCAATAGGTTTAGAATGGTCTAACTCAACTAAAATATCAAAATCGCTAGATTCATTCGCTTCATTTCTTGCTCTTGAACCAAATAGATAAGCTTTCTTAACAGGAACTCCCGAAAAGAAATCTTTCAATAATAGTTGATCAGCAAGAGACAAATTCATGATATAAAGATAAATAAATGATTTAAACAGTTATAATATCCTTCCCAAAATAAGCATGCAATACTTTTGGCAATTGTATGCCGGTATCAGTTTGATTATTCTCTAACAAGCAAGCAAGAATTCTTGGCAAGGCCAATGAGCTTCCGTTTAAAGTATGTGCCAATTGCGTTTTACCATCTGCCCCTTTAAAGCGACATTTCATTCTATTGGTTTGGTAATTTTCAAAATTACTTACGCTACTTACTTCTAACCAGCGTTCTTGTGCTGCACTGTACACTTCAAAATCATAGGTAATTGCACTGGTGAAACCCATATCTCCTCCGCATAAACGCAAAATTCTATACGGCAGTTCCAATGATTGCAATAAAGCTTCTACATGGGCAATCATATCTTGCAACACTTCATAGCTTTTATCGGGATGTACAATCTGAATAATTTCTACTTTCTCAAATTGATGCAATCTGTTTAATCCACGTACATCTTTTCCATAACTACCCGCTTCTCTTCTAAAACAAGGTGAATAAGCCGTCATTTTGATGGGCAGTTCTTCTTCTTTTAAAATAGTGTCTCTAAAAACATTGGTTACGGGTACTTCTGCCGTAGGTATTAAATAAAAATCATCTTCAGTGGCATGATACATTTGCCCTTCTTTATCGGGTAATTGACCTGTTGCATAGGCTGATGCTGCATTTACCATAAAGGGCGGCAAGTATTCTGTATAACCCGCAGCTGTATTAAAATCTAGAAAATATTGAATTAAGGAGCGCTGTATTTTGGCACCCTTTCCTATATAAACAGGAAATCCGCTACCCGTAATTTTATTGCCCAACTCAAAATTAATAAGGTTGTATTGGGTGGTTAACTCCCAGTGTGGAACTGCATTGGCGCCTAAAACAGGCATGGTTCCTCCGGTTCTTACTACTTCATTTTCTTCTGGTGTTTTTCCTTCGGGTACTTCATCTGCTGGTAAATTAGGGAGGGTTACTAATAAATCGGCCAATTGTTGTTCTACTTTGGCCATCTGCTCTTTCAATGGTTCTAATGTTTGCTTCCAACTAGCTACATTTTGTTTAATGGCTTCAGCACCATCCTTATCTCCCTTACCCATTAACATGCCTATTTCTTTGGACGCAGCGTTCACTTTTGCCTGAGTATCATCAAAAGAAGCTTGTAGTTTCTTACGCTCATCATCTAATTGTACAATGGTATCTACCAATTGCATATCCTTGAAATGCTTCTTTGCCAACCGTTGTTTTACCAATTCCGGGGCCGCTCTCAATACACTCACCTGTAACATATTAATCCGTTTTTTTGCAAATATACCTCTTGCCCGTTGATGATGGCATGCTTTAGGCCTTTACCTTTGCGCCATGTTTATTACAGACGATTTACAACAACGTTGGTGGGCCCTAGAAGCTAAACTGATGGCCCGTTTTGATAAAAAACCCGATTTAGAAGCCGTTTTGTTCTTAATTGGCTTACAGGAAACCGGTTTTGTACAGGAAAAAATTTCCAAAGAAGAGAAACAAGACCTGATGCATGTAGCTGTTTGCACCGTATTAGCCCAAAGTGGATACTATATTGTTGAAGGTAAGGACCCAGATAATTGGCCCCATTTTAAGCAATTGAAACAATTGCCCGAAATGAGCATGCCCGAACAGGAAAACTTTATCAAAGACCATGTGTTGCTTTATTTTGAACAACAAGGGTTTTAAAACTTGCCTTGGTTTTAACATTTAATTTTATCCCATCGATTTTTATTGAATATTTGCATTATAAAACAACGCTTTATGAATTTTCCTGAAGAACTGCAGTACACCAAAGACCACGAATGGATTCGCCTCGAAGGCAATGTTGCTACCATTGGCATTACCGATTTTGCTCAGCATGAGTTGGGAGACATCGTTTATGTAGACATCAATAGCGTTGGTAAAACCTTAGCTGGTGAGGAAGTTTTTGGAACTGTTGAAGCAGTGAAAACAGTAAGTGACCTTTTCTTACCTGTTGCAGGAACTGTTACTGAAGTAAACGAATTGTTAGAAAAACAGCCAGAACTGGTAAATACAGATCCTTATGGAGATGGCTGGATGATTAAAATGACCGTTGCAGATACTGCGGCTGTTGCAGCACTTATGAGCAAAGATGCTTATGTGTCTCTAGTTGGATAAATAACCCAACCTTTTCTAAGTTATTTTTTGCTGGAGTAGAAAAATTCAGCGAACCTGAATTGGTGTATAATCACCTCCATTGCAATTGTGGCTTGTAATATAGGATAGTTTTGTTTATTCTGTAATCAAATACAATTATCTTTATTGCTTATAGTTGGATATGAATTACAACGATCTAAAAAAGCTTATTGGTTTAAAAAAAGAAGTCATCTCTCTAGAGAATAAGATTTTTAATTTCGTTTCATTACTGGTTTTTGTTGCAATGAGCATTAGCTTTATTAGCAATATTTTCTTTGGTAGAAATATGATTTTGAACTGGCTGGTTTTTTGTATGCTGGTTATGTCATTTTACTTTTTTTATCTTTCCCGTTACAAAGACTTATATAAACCAATTGGTGGATGGTATATTATTTTCTGTCACTTATTTTATGTTCCCATTTGGTTTTCTAATGGCGGTATCGAAGGGCCTACTACAATTGCCTATAGTTTGATCTTGGTAGTAGCTATGCTGATCCTTCCCAAGAAATTTCACTCCCCTTTTATTGGAGTAACCATTGCATTAATCATGTTGCTCATTTATATTGAACAACGTTACCCTGAATTAATTATTCCATACTCTAGTGAAAAAGTAAGGCAGATGGACCTGCTCTTAACCATCTTCTTGTATTTTGGTATTATTGGGGCAACTCTAAGCTTGTATAAGCGTACCTATGATATGGATCGGGAAAACCTGATTAAAAAATCAATTGATTTAGAAGAGTCACGCGAATATTTATCCGAAACAAAATTACAAGCAGAGGAAGCTACTAAGGCAAAGTCGAAATTCTTGGCCAATATGAGTCATGAAATAAGAACACCTTTAAATGGCATCATCGGCACCATCGATTTAATGCAGCATACCAATTTATCTGGCGAGCAAGATGAACTGATGCAGTCTTTAAAATCGAGTAGTACATTATTGCTAGAAATTGTAAATGATGTATTGGATATTTCAAAAATTGAAGCCGATAAACTTGAATTATTTGAAGGTCCTGCTAATTTAGATTTAATCATTAAAAACGTTATTGCCATTTGCTCTCCGCGCATCAGTGCGCTGAAAAAAGACTTAACTATTTCTTCTTATATAGATCCTAAAGTTGAAACAGAAATTATTGCAGATGAAAGTAGAATCAAACAAATCTTAATTAACCTAGTTGGTAATGCTATCAAATTTACCGAAACGGGTAGCGTAAAAATAGAAGTAAACGCTTTACCAATCGACGAATCTTTACAAGAACTCAATTTTGCAGTAACGGATACTGGCATTGGCATTAGTGAAGAACATTCGCGCACATTGTTTATCCCATTTAGCCAGATAGATAATTCAGCTACAAGAAAGCATAGTGGAACAGGATTGGGATTATCTATTTGCAGAAAGATTATCGAAGAAATGGGGGGTAGAATATGGATTGAAAGTGAACAAGGAAAAGGCAGTACATTTAAATTTATTATTCCTGTTCAAGTTAATCTAGTTAAAAAAATTCACAGTTCTCCTGCAGTAAATGCACCTTTTGTATCTGCCGATTCAATATTGAAACCGCTTAAAATGCTGGTGGCCGAAGACAATAGTATGAACCAGTTATTGGCTAAAAAGATGTTTAAGAAAATTGGCTACAATATTGATATTGCCAATAACGGTAGAGAAGCCGTAGACTTAGCCAGTTTACATGATTATGACTTAATTTTTATGGATATCCATATGCCAGCCACTAGCATCATTTTAAATAGCAAACCAGGTAAATTACCAACCATTATTGCAATGACCGCAAACGTGGTAAGAGAAGCCGAAGATGATTGTTTAGGGGTTGGAATGAAGGATATTATTACCAAACCATTCACTATTGAACAATTGAGAAAAGTAATGGAAAAATGGACTTCCTAGTTCAATCTATCAATGAAAAAATATCCTGCGCTTCTAGCCCTCGTTGTATTCTTAGTAGCTTTTTTGGGCAGCTTGCTTTTGTTTACTTTGCCAGGAAGTAAAGTGCCTTCCCTTTATTGGATAAAAATCCCACAATTGGATAAGTGGATTCATGCGAGTATTTTTTTTACGCTATGTTTTACCGCAGCAACAGCCATATATAGCATTTCCCATAAAAGAATTGGCGGATTAATAGCCCTTATTATTGCTGGTCTTTTTTTATTCTATGGAATTGGTGTTGAATTTTATCAGGAATCGGCTGTAGAGGGTAGATCTTTTGAAAAATTAGATATACTAGCAGATGGTGCCGGATGCCTATTGTTTTTGGTTTATGTCCGCTTGAGCAGGCACTAAAAAAAGTTGGTCCCGATAGAAATCGGGACCGCAACCAAAACTAACTGCTTATGAGAAAATTTAAAAATTCTATTTATACTATTAATCCAATTTGCGTGCCAAAAATGCTATTGAATTTGTTAAAGCTTTTAAAATAGATACGCTTTTATTCTATTTCGCTGCCCTTATAAAGTTCCGTATAATAGACGCATATTCCTAGCATATGATTAATAAGAAATTGTTAAAGAATTTGCATAAGTGATAAATCGTATTTTTGATCCATATTATGACCTATTTCAATTGGAATGATAGCATTAACCTGTTTTCTAAACTAACTCCGCGTAGATTAGCTAATGCCGTTAAAGTATATAGTAGTTATCAGCTATCGAAAATTCGCAAGCAACCTATTCAGTGGGGGTACCCTATTTCTATATCTTTTGAGCCAACCACTTCCTGCAACCTGCGTTGCCCAGAATGCCCAAGTGGGCTTAGGGCTTTTACTAGGCCTACTGGTATGCTAGAACAGTCTTTTTTTAAGCAAACCATTGATGATATTTACAAAGATCTACTCTACCTGATTTTCTATTTTCAAGGAGAACCCTACTTGAATCCCGATTTTTTAGAAATGGTAGCATATGCCCATCAAAAAGGAATTTATACCGCAACTTCTACTAATGCACATTATTTAACCGAGGAAAAGGCAAAAAAAACAGTAGAAAGTGGTTTAGACCGATTGATCATTTCTATAGATGGTACTTCTCAGGATGTATATGAGCAATATAGAGTAGGTGGAAAACTAGAAAAAGTACTGGAAGGTGCCCGCAATATTGTTAAATGGAAAAAGGAATTAAACAGCAAAACCCCCTTTGTGTTTTTTCAGTTCTTGGTGGTTAAACCCAATGAACATCAAATTGAAGCCATTAAGCAATTGGGTAAAGAAATTGGAGTTGATCAAGTGAGGTTTAAAACCGCGCAGGTATATGATTTTGAAAATGATCCAAATCAATTGATTCCTACCAATAACAAATATAGCCGTTATAAAAAAAATGCAGCTGGAACAATGACGGTGAAAAGTGGGCTAAAAAATCAATGCTGGAAATTATGGCATGCAAATGTGATAACTTGGGATGGATTGGTTGTACCTTGCTGCTTTGACAAAGATGCTATGCACCAGCTAGGCAACTTGAAAACACAAACTTTTAAAGAAACCTGGAATAATAGCAATTATCAGCAGTTTAGGAAAGAGTTAATGACCAGTAGAAAAAACATTGATATCTGTGCAAATTGTAGTGAAGGACTTAGCGTTTGGGAGGATTAATATGAGTATAGAAAAAGATATTCAACAGCAAACATTTAGAAATAGCTATCAAAAAGCTACTGTAAATATTATTTTTTCTGCTAACTGGCTAACGGAACAAATTAAAATTTTCTTAGACGAAGAACATATTACCCCACAACAATACAATATCTTAAGAATATTAAGAGGGAGCATGAAACCCTTAAGTACATTGCAGATTAGAGAAAGAATGCTCGATAAAATGAGTGACACGAGCAGAATAGTAGACCGATTGGTATTAAAAGAATTGGTTGAAAAAAAATTATCTACAGCAGATAAAAG
>VIKJ01000117.1:0-10672 GCA_008080615.1 Chitinophagaceae bacterium
AATTAATACGCCGTTAATCCATAATAATCGGTTCTGTGGCCACAGAGAAAAAAATGGACGATGGTAGATACGATATTACTCGGGGTAAATAATGACAGCCCGGCTAAAGCGAAACTGGAAATGTTTTATAATTTTTCTATCTAAAAATTTTTAAAATGAAAAATAAAATCTTTCTTACGATTTTTGTAATGCTAATCCTATTTAAGGGTTATTCAAGTAATATTACTTCAAATTCAATTGTTAGAAATGTAAATCACAGTTTTTTCTTTAGGCATATAGATAAAACTTATCACTCTACAAATGGTTACACTATTCGTATTGTAGGTGAACTTAATCATACTGGTTTTTTTACAAGCTGGTCATTTAGTGGTAAAGTATATATCACTGGAAATGGACAGAGTATCGTATTAAATTTAGAACTGACTTCGCCTAAACCAGTGCCAGATATATGTTCAGATATAAATAACAATTTTGAATATGCTTCTGTAGATATTTCTGGGAATGGTACATCAGCCACATCATGTTATTGGACTACCTCTAATCAAATTGCATCTGATGTATTAAACTCAAGTGAGATTATTGAAGAATTTTTAATAGATGTTAATTTTGAAACATTTAATTAAATTTTATCTTGCAGTAGTATTTCTATTGCAAGATATTTTTTATTTACTAACAGCATTTTTATGAAAATAATTAATATTTTTTTATCAATAGTTTATTTTTCCATTTCTGTTTCGACAAAAGCCCAAGATATATCAGCAAAAGAGTTACATTATCAACTTACAGTTAAGTCCATAGCAACTAATGATTCTAGTGTTGTTGACTCAATTGGTTCTTTTGTCATAGTAGATTATAGAATAATTACTAATGGTATTTTATATTTTTTTAAAATGAAACCACGTGAGGCTTATCTTTATTTTAATAATATAAATGAATTACTAGACGATGAAGACTCGGTTTTACTCAGAATTGATAGTTTATCCTTGTTTAATTTTAAAGACAATAAAAAGTATTCTCTAGTTTCTGAAAAATTAGGAAAATCAATTCATTTTCAAAATGAAAATAATATAAATAAAACCATACAACAAACTCAAAATGGAACTTCTTTTCTTCAAGATATGTTATTAGATAAAATGATAACTCCATTTCCTCAATATCTAGGGAATGAATTTGGTGTTACATCTGTAAAAAATAAAACATTGGAATGTGTTTTAATAAAATCTGATACTTTCAAATATAACTTTAGTGATTTATTATATAAAGTAAAAAACTTTAAAAGTACAAATGAAAAATTTCCACTTCCATTTTAAGTCCGTGTAAGAATACACTTACTTCTCAATAAAGAGAATACCTAAAAAATATACTAACTAAACAGTATTTACCGCTTCGATCTAAAAAAAGATTTCATTAAGAAAGCACATTCAGCTTCTAGTACTCCGTGCACCAATTCTGTTTTAGGATGAAAGGGCCATTTCTCTTGAGTTAATCTGCGATAGCCATTTTTTTCATCAGATGCGCCATAAACAATTCGGCCCAATTTGCCCCAATAGATTGCACCACAACACATGATGCAAGGCTCTAGGGTAACATATAAACAAGCGTCTGGTAAATATTTACTTCCTAAAGAACTGTATGCAGTTGTTAATGCGAGTATTTCTGCGTGCGCAGTAGAGTCGTTTAATAATTCAACTTGATTATGTCCCCTTGCAATAATGGTATTGTTTAATACCACTATTGCACCTACAGGAACTTCATCGGCATCATATGCCATTTGTGCTTCTTTCAATGCCTGTTGCATGAAATATTCATCATTCAACAGCTGCATATACTATAATTTTTTAATCATGATATTTCTATACCATACATTGTCTCCGTGATCTTGTAAAGCAATATGACCACTAAAGACTTTTCCAAAATCGGCCTTGTCTTTAAACTTGCTGCCTGCAATTAATGCTCTCCAATCTGCATCACCATAAGTAGTGGAAACCGTGTTTACTCCATTAAGATAAAAATCTAATTTACCATTGTAGCTAATAATATCTACCTGGTTCCATTCGCCAACTTTATTTACAGCACCTTCTTTTCCTTCCACTAAATCGTACAAATTTCCAGCACGATGTTTTTTTATCTTCCCATCGGGGTGGCCATCATTGTCTAACACTTGCATTTCGGGACCAGTAAACCAGACTTGTTTGTATTTACTTGTATCATCTTGAACCCAAAAAATAATCCCACTATTTCCGTTCTTAGAAATCTTCCATTCTAATTTCAAATGAAAATTAGTAAAGCTTGCATCAGAAACTAAATCTCCCCCTTCCTTTGGATTTGTTTTTTTTGAATCCGCATCAAAAAACAAACTGCCATCCTGAACTTTCCAAGCAGCACTTGCTGTTGGTTTTCCATAGCAATGCCAGCCCTTAGTTGTTTTTCCATCAAACAAAGACACCCATTCTTTAGGCTTTGGTTGAGTAGGCGTGTTAAAACTTAAGCTAATGAAAGCGAAAGCGGCAATAATCAATTTGCGCATGGAAATTATTTTTTAAGTAACAAAATATACTTCACCATTTGCTTAGCATCATCTTCTGAAACTGTTGGATGTGGCGTCATAGGTACTTCACCCCAAACTCCTTTACCACCTGCGATAATTTTTCCTGCAAGCAAAGTAATATTGGCATCGGTATTTTCATATTTATTGGCAACATCTTGATAAGCTGGCCCTATTAATTTCTCTCTTACTTTATGACAAGTAAGGCAATCTGATTTTCCTATCAAAGCCAATCCTTTTTGATAATCGGGATTACTACTTAAATCAGCAACAGGTGCTGCTGCTTCAGTTGCAGTTTTCTCTTCTGTTTTAGTAGCTCCACCGCCACATGCTGCAACCATTCCTGTAAGGGCAAACAATACAATGTATTTCTTCATAAAGGCAAATTTTTGAAAGTTAAAGTTATTGCTAAATACCTAAAATTTTTCGATTAAAATTTTCATCAGTTCCCGTACCTGCAAAATCATCAAAGGTTTTATCGGTTACGCGTATAATATGATCTTTAATAAAAGGAGCGCCTTCTGCAGCACCCGTTTCTGGATGCTTAAGTTTAAAATTAACTTGACCATCTCCCAATGATCTAAACCTACCTGCTCTTTCTACCCATCCTTGATATCCTCCATAAACACCCTGCTTTCCGGTGGGATTAAATTCTGCATCTTTTACATGAAACATTTTAATGCGTTCATGGTAATGGTCTATATATTCTAGATAGTTTAAACATTGTAACACAAAATGAGAAGGATCATACAACAAGCAAGCACGTTGATGATTGTTTACTTTTTCTAAAAATAGTTCGTAGGTAATACCATCATGTAAATCTTCGCCAGGATGAATTTCATAACAAAGATCAATACCATGTTCTTCATACACATTTAAAATGGGTAACCATCGTTTGGCTAGTTCAGTGAATCCTGTTTCAACCAATCCCGCAGGGCGTTGTGGCCATGGGTAAACGGTTTGCCATAGCAATGCTCCACTAAAAGTGGCACTTGCATTTAATCCTAAATTTTGCGAAGCTTTGGCTGCATATTTTAATTGTTGAACGGCCCATGCTGTTCTGGCGCTTGCATTGCCTTTTACGGCTTCAGGTGCAAATCCATCGAACAATGCATCATAAGCAGGGTTTACTGCAACTAATTGACCTTGTAAGTGTGTACTTAGTTCGGTTATTTGCATTCCTGCTGCTGCAACAATTCCACTAATTTCATCTGCATAGGTTTTGCTTTCTGCGGCTTTTTGTAAATCAATGCAACGATTATCCCAAGAAGGAAGTTGAACCCCTGTGAAACCCAAGCCAGCAGCCCATTTACAAATTGTTTCTAAAGAATTAAATGGGGCTTGATCTCCCATAAACTGTGCTAAAAAAATGCCAGGACCTTTGATTGTAGTCATTGCTTAATTAATTTTATAAGTGGTCCATTTAATATCAGAATTAGCCGACTCTACTACATTATCAATAAATGCCATTCCGCGAATGCCATCTTCTACCGAAGGAAAATCTAATGCTTCTTTAGGAGGAGTAGTGCCATTTAATTTTGCACTAAGGGTAGTAGCAAAATTTTTATAGATATTGGCAAATGCTTCTAAATAACCTTCGGGATGACCTCCTGGAGTTCTGCAATTTGCTGTAGCATAAGAAGAAAGCCGATCGGTATAATTAGATCCTGCTCTTAAAATTTGTGTTGGTTTATCTAGCCATTTTACAATGAGGGTATTGGGTTCCATCTGTGCCCATTCCAATCCACCATTTTCTCCATAAACCCTTATTTTTAAAGCGTTCTCTTCTCCTGCAGCTACTTGTGAAGCCATCAACACGCCGGCAGCTCCATTATCAAAATGCAACAATACACTACCATCGTCATCTAACATTCTGCCCTCTACCATGGTATTTAAATCGGCACATAGTTTGGTGATTTTAGCACCAGTAATGTATTCGGCTAAATGCGCCGCATGCGTACCAATATCGCCCATGCTACCACTCTTACCCGATTTTTTTGGATCGGTTCTCCAAGCAGCTTGTGCATTGCCTTCTCGCTCACTTAATTTACTCAACCATCCTTGCGGATATTCTACCCATACTTTTCTAATTTTTCCAAACACCCCATCTGCTACCATGGCTTTGGCTTGCTTAACCATTGGGTAACCAGAATATGTATGGGTTAAGCATAACAATAAGCCTGTTTCTTCTACTTTGGCTTTTAATTGTTTGGCTTCGTCTAAAGTAAAGCAAATGGGTTTTTCAATAACTACATTAAAACCGTGTTCCAAAGCCATCATTGCCGGAGCAAAATGCGCAAAATTGGGTGTTACAATGGTAACAAAATCCATCCGCTGATCGGCAGGCAATGTTGCTTCGTGCTTAATCATTTCATCGTAAGTAAGATAGGTTCTGTCTTTAGGCAAAAACAATAGTTCCCCCGATTCCTGCGCAATAGTTGGGTTAATACTTAATGCTCCGCATACCAGTTCTATCATTCCATCCATATTGGCTGCCAAACGATGGATGGCACCTATGAAAGCATCTTTACCTCCACCAATCATGCCCATTCTTAGTTTTCGATACATTGTAAGTTTTTTAGATTTGAATTTTAGAGATGCTTAAAAGTAAAAAAATTAGCCGATTATTTTTCGCTTTATCACAATCTTATGATTTTGATGCTAAACAAATATTATATTTAGCTTCCAATTGTTTGCTGTATGAATACAAAAGCGAACCGCCGAGCCGCTATTAAAAATTTGATTGCTGGAACTGCTGTAATTACAGCCAGTTCATTTATTCCTACCGTAAGCTGCAAGGCAGCAGCAAGCTATGCTTTAAAAGGAAATATTCAACACGCCGTATGTAGATGGTGTTTTAGCGATTTATCTGTAGAACAACTTTGCATTGAAGCCAATAAACTAGGGATCAAAGGGATTGATTTAGTGGGCCCTAAAGATTGGCCTACATTAAAAAAATACAACCTTGTATCGAGTATGTGCAATGGCGCGGAAATCAGCCTGGTAAAGGGCTGGAACGATCCGCAGTATCATGCTACACTCATAAAAAATTATACCGAGCATATCAATTTAGTAGCAGCAGCTGGCTATACCAACCTGATTTGTTTTAGCGGCAACAGAAATGGAATGAGCGATGAAATAGGCTTAACCAATTGTGCCAATGGATTAAAACAAATCATGGCGCATGCCGAAAAGAAAGGCGTGATTATTCAAATGGAATTGCTGAATAGTAAAGTAGATCATAAAGATTATATGTGCGATAGAACAGCATGGGGCGCAGAACTGTGCAAGCGCATTGGTTCTCCTAATTTTAAATTGCTCTATGATATATATCATATGCAAATAGATGAGGGAGATGTGATTCATACTATACGGGAGTTTCACTCTTATATAGGACATTATCATACAGCAGGCGTACCTGATAGAAATGAAATTGATGATACACAGGAATTGTATTATCCTGCTATTATGAAAGCGATATTGGCAACAGGATTTAAAGATTATGTAGCACAGGAATTTATTCCTACTGCAAAAGATAAATTGTTATCGCTAAAAAAAGCGATTGAAATATGTGATATTTAAAACGTATAAACAAACCATATGGCTGAAAACAAATTCGACGCAATTGTAATTGGATCCGGCATCAGTGGAGGCTGGGCTGCCAAAGAGCTTACAGAAAAAGGGCTTAAAGTATTGATGCTAGAAAGGGGCCGCAATATTGAGCATGTTAAAGACTATGTAAATGCCAACAAAGAATCTTGGGACTATCCTCACCATGGACGTAAAACCCAAGAGATGATTGCGGCACAACCAGTACGAAACAGAGATTATCCTTTGAATGAACAGACTTACGAAATGTGGGCCGATGAAAGGGAAAGTCCTTACACAGAAGTTAAAAGATAGATTTAGATTTTGAAGCCAATGCAAAAGATGGTGTTGCGGTTGATTGGCCAGTTCGTTATAAAGAAATTGAACCTTGGTATGATTATGTAGAAAAGTTTGCAGGCATCAGTGGAAACAGAGATGGCATACCAGTTTTACCGGATGGTCAATTTATGCCTCCAATGGATATGAACTGTGTGGAGAAGGATGTTGCTAAGCGATTAAAAGATTTTTATAAAGGTCAACGTGCGATGATTATTGGTAGAACTGCCAATATCACTCAACCATTAGAAGGTAGAACCAATTGCCAGTATAGAAATAAGTGTTGGCTAGGATGCCCATTTGGTGCGTATTTCAGCACACAATCTTCTACTTTACCTGCTGCAATGAAAACGGGCAATTTAACATTGCGTCCTTGGAGTATTGTTACCAAAATTTTATACGATAAAGATAAGAAGCGAGCAACCGGCGTTGAAATAGTAGATGCGGAAACGAATAAAACAGAAGTATTTAATGCAAAAATTATTTTCTTAAATGCTTCAACTTTAAACTCTGCATGGATCTTAATGAATTCTGCAACTGATGTTTGGGATGGTGGATTGGGCAGCAGCAGCGGAGAATTAGGACATAATATTATGGACCACCATTTAGGTGTAGGTGCATCGGGTAGAGTAGATGGCTTTGATGATAAATATTATTTTGGCAGAAGGGCTAACGGTATTTATATACCTCGTTATCAAAATTTAAATGGCGAGAAAAAAGATTACTTACGAGGATTTGGATATCAAGGAAGTGCAAGCAGATCGGGCTGGGGAAGAGATATTGCCGAATTATCTATTGGTGGAGAATTTAAAGATGCATTGTTAGAACCAGGTAGTTGGTCGATGGGTATTGGAGGCTTCGGTGAAGTATTGCCAGATCATGCCAATTTTGTTACACTAGATAAAACGGAAAAAGATAAGTGGGGATTGAATGTATTAAAGATTGATGCAGAGCTGAAGAGCAATGAATTAAAGATGCGCAAAGACATGCAGGCCGATGCCATTGAAATGCTTACCAATGCAGGTGTTAAAGATGTAAAAGGATATGATGGAAATGCCGTATTAGGAAGAGGTATTCATGAAATGGGTTCTGCGCGTATGGGAGCAGATCCAAAAACATCTGTAGTAAATAATTACAATCAAATTTGGGATGCGCCCAATGTATTTGTAACTGATGGTTCATTTATGACTTCAGCCGCTTGTGTAAATCCATCATTAACCTATATGGCATTTACAGCAAGAGCTGTAGACTTTGCAGTATCTGAATTAAAAAAACAAAATCTCTAAAAAATTAATCAATGAATAGAAGAGAAGCATTGAGTAGCGTAGCCATTTTATTGGGCGGAACTATATTGGGATCACAGGCTTTTTTATCTGGATGTAAATCAACAGCGGGTGATGCAGTAGCATTTACCCCTGAAGACATTGCTTTTTTAAATGAAGTAGCAGAAACTATTTTGCCTAAAACAAATACACCGGGCGCTAAAGAAGCCAATGTTGGTGCGTTTATGACAGTGATTGTAAAAGATTGTTATAAGCCAGAAGAAGCCAAAGTATTTATGGAAGGAATGGCAGCACTTCAGTTTAAAGATGCGAAAGCAAAAATTGGTAAATCCTTTATGGAAGCCAGCCAAGAAGAGCGCACTAAATTGTTAACTGAATTAGATGCAGAAGCAAAAGCATTTCAAAAAACCAAGAAAGAAACTGAACAGCCGCATTATTTTAGAATGATGAAAGAATTAACCCTGTGGGGATTCTTTACTTCTGAAGTAGGCGCTACACAGGCTTTGAGATATATTGCAGTGCCAGGTAAGTACGAGGGTTGTGTAGATTATAAAAAAGGAGATAGGGCTTGGGCAACCTAGTTTGTTTTATTAAAGTGTATAAAATTTGATTGAATATTCATTTTCTAAATTATTTGTATGATTAATAACAGAAGAGATTTTTTAAAAACAGCTAGTTTGGCAGCAGCCGGATTAAGCTTACCCTTTACTGGTAAATCTAGATTGCTAGATTCTTATGCTGAATTCAAAAAGGCAGGAGCATTTGGAATACAATTATGGACAGTTAAAGAAGATTTATCTGCCGATGCAAAAGGAACGCTGAAAAAATTAGCGGACTATGGATACAATCAAATAGAAAGTTTTGAAGGAAAGCAAGGTATGTTTTGGGGTATGAAAAATACTGAGTTTAAAAAATACATGGACGATTTAGGAATGAAAATTGTTTCATCTCATGCTAACAATACAGTAGACTTTGAACGCAAAGCCGCAGAAGCTGCAGAGATAGGCATGAAGTATTTAATTTGCCCGTATAAGGGTCCACAAAAATCAATTGATGATTTTAAAAGGTTCAATGATGAGTTTAATAAAGCGGGTGCCATTTGTAAAAAGAATGGAATTCGTTTTGCTTATCACAATCATGATTATTCATTTAAAGTATTAGATGGTGAAGTGCCGCAAAAAGTAATGATGGATGGCACAGATGCTTCATTGGTAGATTTTGAAATGGATATTTATTGGGTGATTGCAGCAAAAGAAGATCCTACAGCTTGGTTTAAAAAATATCCTAATCGCTTTAGACTTTGTCATGTAAAGGACCAAACCAAATCTGCCAACGGCGGAATTGAATCTTGTCATTTAGGAAAGGGTACTATTGATTTTGCATCTATCCTTAAAGTGGCCAAAAAATATGGTATGCAATACCATATTGTAGAGCAGGAAGCATTTACAGGAACTACGCCATTGTTGAGTGCAGAAGCAGATGCAGCATATATGAAAAAGTTTAGCATTTAATGTAGCAGCTTTGTAAGTGAATTTTTGCGAAGTGAATTTTAAACGATGCGTTGTTTAAGGATACGATACTAAAATAAAAAAGCCCCGATTGATGTCGGGGTTTTTTGTTGCGTTTACTGCTTTGAATTATTGAATTAAAATGAGCGGTATTCTCTTTTTACAAATTGATTGGCATCTTCAAAATTGGTAATCTTCATATTAGGTCCATCCCATAATAATTTGATGTTTCTACCAGGATAAGATGTATTTCCACTTGCATTTTTCTTTTGTAAATCATTGCTTCGGATAGCTAAGTTGCCCATCAATACACTTTCTGTAAGAGGGCCTGCAATATCAAAATGAGAACTTAAATTTTTTGCTTTATCAGAACCATATCCTGCAATGGCAGCTTCTACCCATGCCGCATAGTGACCGTTATCGCCATTGGGAACCCTTGCAATTGTTTGCGGTACGATGGTTTGTTTACTCATTGATGTAGGCAATAAATTAGGCAATGCGCCGTAAGTGCCGCAAATCATTTTTCCTTTTGTACCCAAGAATATTGTGCCATTTCCTCCATCACCCATTAATTCATTAGGTCCTAATTCTTCTGGACGATCTGGGCGAATGCCGCCATCCATCCAATGTAGTTTTACATCAGGCTTACCATTTTGGCCTTTGAAAGTTAAAATGATATGAGATGCTATTGGGCAACTTTCGGGATTATAAGCTCTAGTCCAAGGTTGTAGATATCTGGTTGCAACACTACACTCAGCAGAAATAGGATATCCTAATCCTAATACAGCAAATGCTGGTGCCATGATATGACAAGCCATATCACCCAATGCGCCGGTACCATAATCCCACCAGCCGCGCCAGTTAAAAGGAAGTAGTCCTTCTACATAATCTTTTTGAGGAGCAGTACCCAACCATAAATTCCAATCTAAACCTGCTGGTATTGGACCAGTAGCAATAGGCCATCCAATTCCTTGCGGCCAAACCGGGCGATCAGTATAACAATAAATTGTATGTACATCTCCAATTGTACCTGCGTTGTACCAATCTACCAATTGACGAACACCATCACCAGAAGCACCTTGATTGCCCATCTGTGTTACCACTTTGTATTTATGAGCCGCTTCGGTCATAATTCTTGCTTCATAAATATCATGGCTTAATGGCTTTTGAACATACACAT
Source organism: Chitinophagaceae bacterium (assembly GCA_008080615.1). Classification (GTDB taxonomy): domain Bacteria; phylum Bacteroidota; class Bacteroidia; order Chitinophagales; family Chitinophagaceae; genus Sediminibacterium. Next base: position 10,441 of record VIKJ01000117.1, read on the forward strand.
GTTTTTTTAGTTGCATAGCAGCCAATGCTTGAGCAGCATGCATATGGTCGGGGGTTGATACAGATACTGCATCTATTTTTTTATGCTCTTTATCGAGCATTTCGCGATAGTCTTTGTATACTTTGGCATTGGGATACCTGCTTCTGCTTTTTGCTGTTTGACGATCATCTACATCACATAAAAAAGCAATATCGGCTTTGCCACTTTGGAAAAAATTCCACAAATCACTTTC
>VIKJ01000117.1:10716-12129 GCA_008080615.1 Chitinophagaceae bacterium
CAATACCAGCAACTTGCAATTTATCACTAGGAGCGGTAAAGCCCCTGCCCAACACATGGCGAGGAACAATATAAAATCCTGCAGCAGCAAGGCTGGCGTTGCGCAGGAAGGAACGACGGGAATTGTTTTGAGCAGATGGAGTTTCTGCTGTAGAAATGGGGTTGGGTTTCTTTTTCATATGGAGCAATTGTGAAGTATGAATATACAGAAAATTGTAAAATAGTTTTTATCTTTAAATAGCAACAGTAACCCCTATAAAAAAGGCTAAGGAAATTGGCCGAAGCTGTTGGTATGCAAAATTCAAAACCTATTGTAAAAGTTGGCCGAAATATGACCAATTTTCCCTCTGTTATTGACACAGTAAATGCACATGTAATTAAAGCGATGAGCGATCACTTAATTATTAAAGCATATAGTAATAGTACTATTAAAACCTATCTAAATGAAATGAGGCAATTCTTGTACCGGTTAGGAAAAATTCCTGCTGATGAATTACAGCCAGCTCATTTGAAAAGGTATTTTGTGTATTGTTTTGAAACCCTTCTATTATCGGAGAATACGCTGCATAGTAGAATGAATGCCATTAAATTTTATTATGAACAAGTATTGCATAGAGAACGATTCTTTTGGGAAATACCTAGACCTAAAAAGCCTATGTATTTAATGCACTTTCTAATAAGAAGCATAAGGCAATGTTGTTTACAGTATACAGCGCAGGCTTGCGTGTGAGCGAAATAGTTAATTTAAAATTGAAGCATATTGATAGTGAGCGGATGCAGATTCTTATTGAAAATGCAAAAGGGAAAAAAGATAGATATGTAAATTTGAGCCCTATATTGTTAGATATTTTACGAAAGTATATTCAACAATACGAGCCTAGACCAAAATTATATTTATTTGAATCGGAGCAAACAGGTAATGCGTATCCTACAAGAACTGTTCAGCAAATATTTAGCAATGCGAAACGAGATGCAGGTATTTTAAAAGATGTAGGCATACATAGTTTAAGACATAGTTTTGCTACTCATTTATTAGACAAAGGAACTGATATACGCTATATAAAAGAACTGTTAGGACATTTTGATATAAAAACTACAGAACGTTATTTACACGTAAGTAAAAAACAATTGGTTAATATTACCAGCCCTTTAGATGAGTTATTTAAAAACAAACAAATAGACTGGTGACTTTAAGCTTGTGATAACAATGCAAAATGTATAAGCCTAGTTTAAAAGGTAGACAATACAAAATGTATAACTGTATTGTTGGGACTACAATTTAAAATGTATAACAATATATTATTGAAAATCAATGGTGGAAATGTTGAATATTTTGGTTGAGTGGCGTATATTTAAGTGTTGGGCGAAAGCAAATAGCAGATAGTTGCGTTTTGACTTTCAAGATTTTTTTCCT
>VIKJ01000118.1:0-3955 GCA_008080615.1 Chitinophagaceae bacterium
GTTGAAAATAGCCAGTTGCCAGTATTGGTAAAAACAGAGGCCAAGTATTATTATATTATTTGTGGTTTGGCCTTAAATGATCCTAATGCTGTTGCAATGGCTCAATCATTTATAGAATTGGAATCGGATATCAGCCATGTTCAAATGACTGGATTTTATTTAGGGGAATATTATTATCGTCAAAAAAATTACGGAGATGCATTGCAGTATTATGCCAAATCCAATATCGCTAATTTAAACAATCGTCAAATAGCCGAAATGAAATTTCATCAAGGCTATGCTTATTTTGTTCTGCAGGATTTTGAAAAAGCGAAACCCTTGTTTAATAGTATCAGGCAAATTCCCAAAGACCCCAACTATTTAGATGCCAATTATTATTATGGGTTCTTATTGTTTAGTGAAAGGAGATATGCCGAAGCAATACCTTGTTTTCAGCTAGCACAGCAAGAACCTGCTTATCAAAATATTGTTCCATTTTATTTGGCCGAGCTTTATTATTTTGGTGGTGATAAAGCACAGGCACTAAATATTGGAGAATCTTCACTAAAGAAAGGTGGTCAGTATTACGATTTGCAGCTAAAGCAATTGGTTGGGCATATTTTGTTCGAGCAAAGAAAGTTCGATAAAGCCCTTCCTTACTTAGAACAATTTGTGGCGGGTAAAGAAAAAGTACGTAGAGAAGATTTATATGAATTGTCTTACTGTTACTATGAAGCAAAAAACTGGAATAAATCTATTGAGGGATTTAAGCAGATTGGCGGTGCGGCAGATTCATTGGCACAAAACAGTATGTATTTATTGGCAGATGCTTATTTGAAAATAAATGACCCAATTAATGCACGCAATGCTTTCCAATTTTGTGCTGCCAACAATAGTAATGCTTCTCAAAAAGAAGTTTCTACTTTTCACTATGCTAAACTTTCTTACGACCTGGGTTATTTTGGAGTTGCTGCCAATGGGTTGAAATCCTTTATTAATGCATATCCAAAATCGAGTTATCAAAATGAAGCCAAAGATTTATTGCTAAGTAGTTTGGCCAATACCAATAGTTATAAGGATGGTCTTGCTATGTACAATGAAATAGCTAGTAAATCGGATAATGCAGCAAAAATTTATCCTAGATTATTGTATGGAAGGGCTGTGGAGTTAATCAATGATCAGCAAACAACCGCAGCAGAAAAACTACTGGATCAATTATTGAAAGCAAATTATAATACAGCCTTATTACCCATGGCTCATTTTTGGAAAGGTGAGTTGGCCTATCGTTCGGGTAATACAGAATTGGCCATAGAATATCTTAAAACCTATTTAAAAAATCCATCTCGCAATGGAGAAGTTAATTCTACCAATGCTCGATATAACCTGGCTTATTGTTATTTAAAAAAGGAACAATACACATTGGCTGCTGATCAATTTGAATTGGTAAATAAATCTGCAGCAAATGCCAACACGGATGTAGAAAAAGATGCGTTTGTAAGAACAGCAGATTGCTATTTCATGAACAAGGGATTTAAACAGGCTACCAATATGTACGATCAGGTAATTCAACGTGCCTGGCCTTCTTCGGATTATGCATTGTTTCAAAAAGCCATTATTGCAGGTGCGCAAAATAAGGAGAAAGAAAAAATACAATTATTGCAGTCTATAGAAACTGCCTATCCATCTTCTTATATTTTGCCCAATGCACAAATGGAATTGGCCAATACATATTTGGCTGAAGAAGCATTTGAAAAATCCTTAGGGCCTTTGTATAAAGTGATCAATAATGATAGAATGATGCTTCTTTGGATCAATTTAAAACCTTGGTTACAAAGTATCCCAATAGTGTAGAAACAGAATCATCCATCGATTATATACGCAATATTTTTATTGAAAAACAACAGCCTGCAGCCTATATCAGTTTCATGCAAAGCAACAATAAGCCTGTAACAGTAATTGAAGCTGATTCTCTTACTTTTCGTTCGGCCATGATTCGGTATGATGCAAAAGACCTTGCTGCGGCACAATCTGGTTTTACTGAATATATTTTAAAATATGCTGAGGGTAAATACATGATTGAAGCCAATTATTTTTTGGCAGAGATTAATTTATCACAAAAGGATCCGGCAGCGGCTTTGGCATTTTATAATAAAGTGGCCAACAATGCTCCTAATAAATATGCAGAACGAAGTGCACTTCAATCTGCTCGCATTTATTATTTCGATTTAAAAAACTATTCTGAAGCATCTCGCTATTTTACGATACTTAAAACCATTGCAGTTCAACAAGAAAATAAGCTAGAGGCCATGCGTGGATTGCTGCGTTGTGATTTTAAAAATCAGGCCTGGAAAGAAGCTGTACCCAATGCTACGGAACTGTTAGAACAAAAAGGAATTGCATCCGATGATCGGTTGATGGCAGCTTTTGTGATTGCCAAAAATGAGCAGTTAAACAACAGAACTGAGCAGGCATTAGCAGCTTACAAAGCCCTATTGGTTCAAGATAAATCTGAAATTACAGCAGAAGCCCAATACAGAGTAGCCGAATTAAATTTTCAATTAGGCAAACTGCCCGAAGCCGAAAAAACAGGCTTTGAATTAATTAAAAAATACGGGTCTTATGAATATTGGGTAACCAAGGGATACTTACTAATGGGAGATATTTATTTTAAACAAAATGATTTGTTTAACGCAGAAGCAACCTTTAAAAGTGTTGCTGATAATGCAAGCCAGCCCGAGTTAAAAAGAGAAGCAGGTGAAAAATTATCGCAGGTAATAGCAGAAAAAGAAAAAATCAATAAAGCACAGTAGTACTTAAAGTGAATACAATGATGAGCAGGATAAAAATAGTGCTGATGTTTTTTTTACTCTTGGGCTTTACAGTTCAAGGAAGCGCACAGCGTTCAAAAAGTAAAAAGAAATCGAGCCAGCAAAAAACAAGTTCCAAGAAAAAATCCGTAGGAACAAAAAAGAAGAAAAAAACCAAACAAGTAGCTGTTAAAAAAAGGTCCAATAATGTGGCCGCTTCACGCATCAATAAACAATTGGATGCAGAAGAACAAGCTGCTCAAATATATAAGGAAGGATTGATGGATACTACGGGTAATAGGGTAGTAGTTATTACTTCAGCTTTTAAGCCTTCTTTACAAAATGCTGCTAAGATCAATTTTTCAGCAGCATCTGCAGTAGTGGATTCTGCCAAAATTCCATTGAATTATAAAGTACCATCTTCTAATTTGTTTTTTTCATATCAGCCAATCAGTATTCAACCGTTGGCTTTACCTACCGATTCTGGATGGATATGGCAAAACAGTCACCAGGTTAAAGTAGGGGCGGGTAATTTCAGCAGTGTTTTTGCAGAAGGAAAATTTGCATTTGGGGATGGAAAAAAATCAATTACCAATATTGAAGCCAACTTTTTAACCAGTAAGAGCCGTGTATTTGCTCAACAGTATAGCAAGTTTGGCTTAGACGTAAAATCGATTCTCAATACTGCTCAAAATCTGGAGTGGACCACACATGCTTTTTTTAATAGCATTACCCAATTTAGGTATGGATTTAATCCTGCTAGCTTGATTTTTACAAAGGATCAATTGCAACAAACCTATAATACTGTTGCATTAGAACTTGGCCTTAAAAACACTATTAGTAATGATGCAGGGGTAAATTATCATCCTCAATTAAGCTATTACAGGTTTACCGACAATTCAGACGGGTCTGAAAACAACTTAATTTTAAAAGCTCCTTTAGAAAAATCTTTAAGCAAAATTATATCCCTTAAGTTGGGACTAACTGCGGATATTGCTACTGCTAATTTTGCTTCTACTAAATTAACCAATAACTTATTCTTCATTAATCCAGCCTTGGTATTCACTACACCTAATTTAACCTTAAATATTGGAGTTCAACCTTCTTGGGATAACAATGCTTATTCCATGCAGCCAGATATAAGTGCAGAAGCACAATTAAAGAATTCC
>VIKJ01000118.1:3970-9882 GCA_008080615.1 Chitinophagaceae bacterium
CCCGGTTAAAACTACAGGCAGGATGGGTTGGCTATTTTAATAAAAATACCTATCGTTTCTTGGCAGGATATAATCCCTGGATTGGTTCTCTTTCTCAATTGGCCAATACCCGCATTAGAGAACAATACATTGGTTTAAAAGGAATTGCTGGCAATCATATTGCATACAATGCAAGGGTTTCATTCATGAAAATGAATAATCAACCGCTCTTTATTAATGATGGGGTAGATGGTAAAACATTTATCACCCTTTTTGAACCAGATATGGATGCCCTTAAAATTCATGGGGAACTGAGTTATTCTGTTCAAGAAACTTTTTCCTTGATGGGGGCTGTTACAGCCACACAGTTCAATAATTTATCTGCTGGTAACCAAGCATGGGGTTTAATTCCTTTTGAAATTACCGGTTCAGCATTGTGGAAACCATTAAAAGATGTTCAGGTAAATGCAACCATTTTTTATAAAGAAGGCAGTTTGTATAGAATCAATCCTACTCAATCTGGTCGCTTGTTACCCGCTGTGGATATGAATTTGGGCGGTTCATTTAGTTTAAAAAAGAACCTGAATTTATGGCTTCAAATGAATAATTTATTCAACAATATGTACCAGCGTTGGAACCAGTATCCGGTTTTTGGTTTTAATGTAATGGCAGGAGTTGTATATTCGTTTAAGTAAACGAAGCAACACATGTATCAATACCTTCATAAATACCTGGTGCTCAATCAAAAATTGAGTATCCCCGATGTAGGTAATTTAACCATTGAAACCAATGGGGCTCAGCTAGATTTAAACAACGGATTGTTGTTTGCGCCTGCGCCCACTATTCAGTTTAAACAGGAACAAACCTCTTTTGCAGATAAATACTTTTTCGATTTTTTAGCAAATGAGATGGGGGTTGATGAAGTAGTGGCTATCAGAAGTTTTCACGATTATTTATATAAGATAAAGGCAACCATTAATACGCCACAGGGAACTAATTTGCCTGGAATTGGGCATTTGAGAAAGGAAGAGAATGGCTATATCTTGTTTACTCCAGAAAAGAATTTACTAGAGTTAATGCCTCAGGTAAAATTATCTACGCCAGGATTTCAAATTTCTAAGAAAATTGAGGAATATACTTCAGAAGATGATCGGGAACTAACTGAGCAGGAACAGGAAGATATTCGTGAATTACTTGGTCAGGAATCTCAAGAAGCTGGCTCTGATTATTGGTGGGTTTATGCACTGATTTTATTTTTAATAGGAATGGGTGCTTTGTTATTTTATTATGTTTAGGTTTTACTGAACCAATTTTATTTGAATGTCTGTACTTATTCACTACAATCATTGCCCAGCCTGTAACGCCGAACAAATTCATCCTGCACTTTCTGCTATTGATTATACGGTTTCTAAACAGCCATTTGCCATTTGGCATTGTGATGGATGTTCATTTAGATTTACCCAAGATATACCTGATATCAATACAATAGGGTCCTATTATCAATCGAATAGTTATGTTTCACACAGTGATACCAAAGAAGGGTTGATTAACCAACTGTATCATTTGGTAAGAAATTATACGCTTGGAACAAAATCAAGATTGATACAAAGGGCCAGTGCCAGGATGCAAGCCGAGAAAAATTATGGAATCAATTTAATCATACCCAATTCAATTGATCAATTAGAAAATAACTATTTCAATGCAATCACTTTGTGGCATGTATTAGAACATGTACATGATTTGGCTGGGTATTGGCAACAGTTTAGCCGATTGATTGCTCCCAATGGCAAGTTGGTAATTGCCGTACCCAATTATACTTCATCCGACGCAGAACATTATGGTGCATATTGGGCCGCTTATGATGTGCCCAGACATTTGTATCATTTTTCACCAGCATCAATGGAAAAGTTGGCATTGCAACACGGATTCCGTTTAGTAAAGTTGCAACCCATGTGGTTCGATTCTTTTTATGTAAGTATGTTGAGTGAGACTTATCAAAATGGAAAATCCAATTTATTAGCTGCATGCTGGCAGGGTTTAAAATCTAATTTTAAAGCCCTTTTCGATAATCGAGAATGCAGTTCGGTGATATATGTGTTTGAAAAAATTGCTGCTTAATTCAATTTTATTTCGAACAAGGCTGGCCATTTTTTCCCTGTAATATAAAAAGCTTTTTTACTTGCGTCGTAGGCAATTCCATTTAATACATCCATATTTTCATAAATAGGCGTATTGGTTTTCTGCAATAGATCAGTAAAGTCTATTTTGCCTTCAACAGCACCTGTATTGGCATTAATTTGAACAATGAAATTGGTCATGTAAATATTGGCATAAATTTTACCATCTACCCATTCTAATTCATTCAAGTTGCCTACATAGCCATTGTTATCAGATACTCCCAGCGTTTTTTCTATGTTAAAAGTTTCGGGGTTTACAAAGTATAAATTACTACCCCCCGTACTAATAATTAATTGTGTTCCATTGGTAGTAAGACCCCATCCATCAAAAGTCCAATCAAATTCTTTTTCTTTTTTAAAAGTAGTAGCATCGTATACAAATACTTTATGTTCTCTCCAAGTAAGTTGATATATTTTATTATTGAGGATGGTAATACCTTCTCCAAAATAGCTGTAGGGTAAATTTATTTTCTTTAATGCTTTTCCACTAGTTAAATCGGTTAGCATCAGTTTACTTTCACCATTTAAGCCCGTTCCTTCAAATAGTTGATTATTATGCCAAATCAAGCCCTGTGTATAAGAAGAAGTATCGTGCGGATACACTTTTACAACTGTATAGTTTAATACAGTAGGTGTAACAGTAGTTTCATTTTCAGCTGGTTGATCATTATTCTTACAGCTAAATAACAAAACGGCAGTAAGTATAATTAAAGGATATCTAAATTTCATATAAACTGATTGGTATAAAAATAAGCAAGAAATAATCAATTAAGTTGGCTGGTTATTGAAGTAATAAGTTGGTAACATGTTCTGCCATAATAGGAGTGAGGGCTACACCCATTCCATTGCAGGCAATTGCAGCCACCACATTGGTTGATACAGTTTCACAAAGTGGTAATTTGTTTGGGGTAAAGCCCATAATGCCACTCCAGCTTTGTTCAATTTCAATGGGTTGATTGGTATTTAAATGCAGATGTAAAAATTCAACCAACCTGTTTCTAATGAAATCTGAACCCGTTAAATCGGTTGTTCTTTCTGCTTCAAAATCGGCATTGCGTGCGCCACCCAATAAAATTTGATCGCCAATGTTTCTCCAATAATAAAAGCCCTCATCAAAATGAAAAGTACCCTTGGTTTTTAAGCCTGCGATGGGTTTGGTAAGAATGATTTGGCCACGTGCTGGTTCAATATTTAATTGAGGTAAAACTGCGTTGGTAAATCCATTGGTACATACAACCAATTGGCCAGCTGTTAATTTTACTGGATGATTGGTTTGCAGTATTACTCCCTGATTGTTTTCATCCCATCCAGTTATTTCTATGCCATTTAATATGCGTATGCCATTGCTGATAGCCAGCTTGGTTAATGCATTTACCAATTTGCCGCTGTGAATACCTGCTTCCAGCGGATTGTAAGCAAAGATCTAAATCAATCGCGTTGGGGTTGATAGTGCTCTTAATTTTTTCAATGCCTTTAAAGCGCATAGCTACAATCTGCAACATAGCATCCGTACCCATTTTGGCCTCGTCTGACAGTAGCTCTGTTAAACTACCAAAGCAAGCAAAACCTGCATTTCTGGTAGATGCACCTAAAGGTGAAACATGCCTTTCTAGTATGGTTATTTTTAAACTGGGCACCTGCTTTTTTAATTCTAGTGCAGTCCATAAACCCATGAGCCCGCCGCCAATAATAGCAATATCACTATCAGCATAATAGGTTTCCTTTTCCCAAAAAGAAAGCAGGCTCATTCTTTTTTCATTAAACGTTAAAGCGAAAATGCATTACATCTCCATCTTTCACAATATACTCTTTGCCTTCAATACGCAAACGGCCATTGTCTCTACAAGCAGCTTCACTACCGTATTTTACAAAATCTTCGTAAGCTATCACTTCTGCTTTAATAAATCCTTTTTCAAAATCTGTGTGAATCACACTGGCAGCTTGTGGTGCTTTCCAACCGTTGTGAATAGTCCAAGCACGCACTTCTTGAACTCCTGCAGTGAAATAGGTTTCTAGTTTCAATAATTTATAAGTAGTGCGAATTAATCGGTTCAATGCAGGCTCGGTCATTTTATATTCTTCCATGAACATCTGCTTATCATCTGCATTGTCCATTTCGGCAATCTGCGCTTCAATATTATTACACATAATAATTACTTCTGCACCTTCTGCTGCTGCAGCTGCTTTTAATTTATCCGAAAAAGCATTTCCTGTATGCATCGAAGCTTCGTCTACATTGGCCACGTATAAAACAGGCTTATCTGTTAGTAAAAACAAATCAGCTACAGCTGCATTGTCTTCCTTGCTTAAGCCCATTGAATGAATGCTTTTACCAGATTCTAAAGTGGCTTTACATTTCTGCAAAATATCGAATTCTGCTTTTGCCTTGGTATCGCTACCAACACGCGCCATTTTTTCTACACGTTGCATTTTCTTTTCTACACTCTCCAAATCTTTCAACTGCAATTCGGTTTCAATAATTTCTTTGTCGCTGATGGGGTTGATGGCTCCTTCTTCGCGCAATACATTTTCATCTTCAAAACAACGAATCACATGAATAATGGCATCTACTTCTTTAATATTCCCTAAGAATTTATTGCCCAATCCTTCACCTTTACTTGCTCCTTTTACCAAACCAGCAATATCTACAATCTCAATTTGAGTAGGCACTGTTCTATTGGGTTGAACCAATTCGGCCAGTTTATCCATACGAGCGTCTGGAACATCTACCAAGCCCACATTGGGCTCAATGGTACAAAAACGATAATTACTTGCTTGTGCCTTGGCACTATTACTAACTGCGTTGAATAAGGTTGATTTTCCTACATTGGGTAGTCCTACGATGCCTGCTTGTAAAGCCATTTTTTTAATTTTGAAGCTGCAAAGGTACGAAATGAAGAATTAAGTTAAGTGGATATTCAGTTATGGCTCAATTTAGCTAATCAATAGATTGCAGTAGAATCGATTTCAATTTTTCCATCCCGATAGAAGCAGGGGCTTCGATGGCCGATAAATGTTGTATGTTTTTTGTTGCAGGTATATTTTTATCTACAATAAATTTAGGAATGAGGGGAGCAGCATAGTTTAATAAACCAGCTGCAGGATATACAACCAATGATGTGCCTACCACTAGAAAAATATCGGCCGTTTCAACTATTTCTGCAGCCCGTTGAATCATGGGTACATCTTCTTCGAACCAAACAATATGTGGTCTTAATTGGCCACCATCGGGGCCTACATCGCCCAATTGAATATCTCCCTTAATTTCATAAATAGCAGTATGTTGATGATCTAATACACTGCGCATTTTAAAAATCTCGCCATGCAAATGCAATACAGAACTACTTCCAGCTCTTTCGTGTAAATCATCAATATTTTGGGTAATGATTTGTATATCAAAATGGGCTTCTAATTCAGCTAAAATAATATGCGCTTTATTGGGAACGGCTTGCGCAACATCTTTGCGCCGCATATTGTAAAAGTCCAATACCAATTGCGGATTTTTATTCCATCCTCGGGGTGTTGCTACTTCATATACATCATATCCCTCCCAAAGCCCATCGCTGTCTCTAAAGGTTTTTAATCCACTTTCTGCACTGATGCCCGCACCGGTTAACACCACTAATTTTTTCATACAACTATTTTTTAGCTGTGCTATAGGCCATAATGATTTCCCATTCCGCTTCGGTTACTGGTTGAACGGATAATCGGCCCATTCTCACCAATGACATATCCGTTAAGCGTTTATCTGCTTTT
>VIKJ01000118.1:9908-16251 GCA_008080615.1 Chitinophagaceae bacterium
AATGAAACAGGATTTTTTAATTTTTTATGAGGCTTAAAATCTACCACTACCCAAGCAGGATCCTCGGTGGTAGGATCTTGATAAAATTCTTTGGCCACTTTGGCAATGCCTACAATTTCCATTCCTTCATTGCTATGATACCAAAAAGCTAGGTCGCCTTTTTTCATGGCTTTTAAATTATTGCGCGCCTGGTAATTTCTTACACCATCCCAAAAAGTTTTGCCCTCTTTTTCAAACTGATCCCAACTATATTTAAATGGTTCCGATTTTATAAGCCAGTAATTCATTCAACTAAATTTAAAATTCTGTAAAGTTAAGCTTGAACCTCAACTTCCTCAAACCGAATTCCTTCATTGGCTAATTCGTTCAATACGGGCAAATAAATGGCAGGAATGGTGGGAATATGTAAACCGCTGAGGTCAATTTTGTTTTCTAATAATAGGGTAGCAGCAATACCTAGTGGAAGGCCTACTGTTTTGGCCATGGCTGTATGCAATGAATCATCTCCTTTTACAATCAATGAACTCTTGATGCCATGTTTGTTATTATTGATTGTGTAGTCTATTTCGTGCAACATTACAATCAGGTCTTTGTCATGGTGTTCTAATTCCCATTGCTCTTCAATAATATCTTGTAGAATGGCTGCAGCAGATTGCATTCCTTTGTTGATGCTATGATTATTGTACAGCCCCAACATCTCAAATTGTTGTTCTAGTTTAGAGGTATCCAATTGAACATGGTGTGCTGCTAATTGCTCGCGCAAAAATCTACCATAACTCAAATGATCTGTATCAATCATGGTAGCATCATCGGTTAATTTTGCTTCAATTATTTTTTGCCAACCTGCACAAAATGCTGGATAGCGCAAAGTAGTTCGTATAAATGTTTGAGCTGTATCTAAACCGGATAAAGGAATATAACTCAATGAATCTCTATTGGGATAAAATGCCAGTTCTCCAATTCCATCAATGGTTACCAATTCACAGGCATTGAATATTTGTTCGTAAGGAACTTCTTTAATGCTGTTGTTTAATTTATAAATAGCCCCTGCTTTACCAGCAGTAACTATGTTTCTGGGGTTCCAGCTAATTTTATAATGCCATGGATTGGTGTCGCTTTCTGGTGCTACTAAACCGCCACAATGCGATTTGAATGAATCAATTTCACCGCCTTTTGATTGAATGGAATGAATCAGTTTCATGGCACTCATATGATCAATACCCGGATCCAATCCCATTTCTCCTAAAAACAACAATCCTGCAGCTTCAATTTCTTTTTCTAACGCTCGAATGGCAGGATCAATATATGATGCCGTAAGTAAATGTTTGCGCAATATGAGGCAATCCTTGGCCACCAAAATATGCAATGCAGGAGGCAACATAGAAATCACTACATCTGCTGCATTAATCAATGATCTTCTTTGTTCTTCCGCTTCTATTTGAATTACCTGAGATTGCAATTGCGGCATGCTGGCCGTTTTCATTTTAAGCAACTGTTCATCTGCATCTGCAATGGTGCAGATCCATTGTTTTTGTAGGCAAATTTTGCCTAGGTAATCAATTAATACGGTGGCAGATTTACCGGCTCCAAAAAGTAAAATATGTTTAGTTGTGGGCATATAATTAAATAAATATAGAACAATTGTTGTTACTGTATGAAAATCAATGCATTATACGTCTTCACACCTGTGGATAAAACCCATAAAAAACCTCGATTTTATAGGGGTTTACCGCTCTAAAAAAGCTATCTTCGCAAACCTACAATTAAGTGGAAACTTTACCGCTTAAAAGAACTAAATTCTGAACGAGAAAAGATACATGGAAGAGAATCAATTACCAGAACAAACCAGCGATAACGATCGCATTATACAGATTAATATTGAGGAGCAAATGAAAACCGCTTATATCGACTATTCTATGTCGGTAATAGTGGGGCGAGCTTTGCCAGATGTGCGTGATGGTTTTAAGCCTGTACACCGTAGGGTGCTATATGCCATGAGTGAGTTGGGCAATAGCAGCAATAAGCCATTTAAGAAATCGGCCCGTATTGTGGGTGAGGTAATGGGTAAGTACCACCCGCATGGAGATAGTGCTATTTATGATACATTGGTTCGTATGGCTCAGGAGTGGACCATGCGCTATACTTTGGTAGACCGTCAGGGTAACTTTGGAAATCAAGATGGTGATCCACCGGCTGCTATGCGTTATACCGAAGCTAGATTACAGCGATTGTCCGAAGCCATGTTGGATGATATTGAAAAAGAAACCGTAGACTTTCAATTGAATTTTGATGATTCTTTAGAAGAGCCTACTGTATTGCCAACTCGCATTCCACAACTCTTGATTAATGGTTCATCTGGTATTGCCGTAGGTATGGCAACCAATATGATGCCCCATAACTTAAGTGAGGTGATTGATGGATGTGTTGCTTATGTAGAAAACAGAGAGATCCCCATTGAAGATTTGATGAACCACGTTAAAGCCCCCGATTTTCCTACAGGTGGCGTTATTTACGGAATGGAAGGGGTAAGACAGGCATTGATGACTGGGCGTGGAAGAGTAGTGGTGAGAGGCCGTTGCAATGTAGAAACCAAGGCCAATGGTCGTGAGATGATCGTCATTACCGAAGTGCCTTATCAGGTTAGTAGAGATGTACTAACTGATAGAATTGGCCGTTTGGCGATTGATAAAATTGTAGATGGTATTTCTGATGTAGGTAACCAAAGTAATAAAGATGGTACTCGAATAGTAGTTGAATTAAAAAAGGATGCAGTAGCGCAAGTGGTGATAAATCAGTTGTACAAGCATACTGAATTACAAACCAGCTATGGTATTAACAATGTTGCTTTAAGCAAGGGCCGTCCTAGAATCATGAACTTGAGAGATTTAATCAGTGAGTTCATCGAATTCAGAATGGAAGTGGTTATCCGCCGCGCTAAGTTCGAATTACGCAAGGCAGAAGAAAGAGCACATATTTTAGAAGGCTATTTAAAAGCCCTCGATCATTTAGATGAAGTGATCAGATTAATTAGGGCTAGTAGAACTCCAGACGAAGCCAAAGAAAGGTTGATTCAAAAAAGTAAGGAAGAGAAATGGTACCTCAATCAATCTATTTTCTCCGATCTTACCAATGAGTTATATAGCCAAGAAGAAGGCCTATCTGAGATTCAGGCAAAAGCCATATTGGAATTGCGTTTACAGCGTTTAACCGGAATGGAGCGCGATAAAATTATTGATGAATTTAATTCATTGATAGAAACCATCAAAGGGTTAAAAGCTTTGTTGGCCAGTGAGCAATTGCGATACGATTTAATTAAAACAGAATTGCTAGAAGTGAAAGCCAAGTTTGGAGATGAGCGTAAAAGCGAAATTCAATACTTAGCAGATGAAATTAGCATGGAAGATTTAATTGAAGATGAAGATGTAGTGATTACCATTTCTCATCTAGGTTATATCAAAAGAACATCTGCAACAGAGTATCGTCAACAAAAACGTGGTGGGCGAGGTGCAGTTGGTTCAAAAACCAGAGAAGAAGATTTTGTAGAACATTTATTTGTGGCTTCTACACACGATACTATTTTATTCTTTACCGAAAAAGGTCGTTGCTTCTGGATGAGAGTATATGAAATTCCTGAAGGAGAGAAGCAAAGCAAGGGAAGGGCTATACAAAACCTAATTCAAATTCCTGGAGATGATAAAGTAAAAGCCATCATTAATGTGAAGAACATGAATGATAAAGACTTTGTACAAAATCATTATATCGTTCTTTGTACCAAGAAAGGAATTATTAAGAAAACTACTTTAGAAGATTTTAGCCGCCCAAGAGCCAATGGAGTAAATGCCATTACGATTGTAGAAGGAGATGAATTATTAGAAGCAAGAATGACTGATGGAAGCAGTGAAATTATGATGGCTGTAAAAAGTGGAAGAGCCATTCGTTTCCCTGAAGTGAAAGTACGTTCTACTGGAAGAGGTGCCATTGGAGTAGCTGGTATTGAAGTAGATGACAACACAGATGAGGTTGTTGGCATGATATGTGTAAACAAAGAAGATACTGAACGTACTATTTTAGTAGTGAGTGAAAAAGGATTTGGAAAGCGTACTGCTATTGAAGATTATAGAATTACCAATCGTGGTGGTAAGGGTGTTAAAACCATTAACGTAACAGAGAAAACAGGTAAGTTGGTAGGTATTCTTTATGTTAAAGAAGTAGAAGATTTAATCATCACTTGTAAATCGGGTATTACCATTAGAACAGGAATTGTAGATATCAGAGAAGCAGGTAGAGCAACGCAGGGTATTAAATTGATTCGTGCAGCAATAAATGATTCTGTAGTAGCAACAACCGATACCGATTTAACTAACGATAAAAACAACGATTCAACGGAATCTGCTGATGATACAGTAGAACCAACCAATTAAACAACTTTAAAAAACCCCATATGAAGTATTTTTTCTCCGTTCTTTTCAGCATTGTGCTATTGAATGTTGCAATAGCGCAGGATTACAAGAAAATTACCACATTACAAGTGCTTGGTAAAACTGAAGAATCAAAAGTAGAAATTGATAAAATGGCTGCAGATCCTAAAGCTCAAGGAAAAGCAGAAACTTGGTATTGGAAATCTAAAATTTATGCTGCTATCAATAAGAATGAAGCATTGAGAGCAAAGTATCCAACCATTGCCAAAGATGCAGATGATGCGTTCAAAAAGTATTTAGAAATGGATCCTGCTTTTGCTTTGGTAAAAGAAAAAGGTGCGGAAGGTTTCTTTGATATGTATGCTACTTCTTTTAATAAGGGATTGGAGGATTTTAAAACCAAAACCTGGCCTGCTGCCGCAGCTGATTTTGAAATGTCTTCTTTTTACAGTGATTATATTTTCAAAAATAAATGGGCTAATTCTACGGCTGCTTTTGATACAACTTCTGTTTTATATGCGGCATATGCCAATCAGAATGCACAAAAAATGGAGGATGCTGCAAAGTATTATAACCGTTTAGCAGAGGCCAAAGCAACTGGTGAAAATTTTCAGGATGTATACAAGTTTCTAGGAGATTTTTACATTAAGAAAAAAGATAAAACCAATTTTGATAGAGTAATTGCGTTGGGTAGAGAAGTATATCCTAAAGAAAATTGGGATGACTATGAAGTAGAATTTATAGATCAAAACTTTACACTTGCAGAAAAAACCGCTTTTTATGATAAGGGAGATGCTGCTGGTACTCTTACCGAAAATCAGTACCTGCAATTTGGTGATGTATTTGTAAACGTACACCATAAAGAAACAGACAGTACTATTTTTGATGCCTATAGTAAAAAAGGAGTTGAAGCGTTTAAAAAAGCGTTTGCAAAAAATCCAAATAATGCTTTGGCTTCATACAATGTTGCTGTTATTTATTACAATTACTTTATGGAAGCAGACGATAAATATGCAGAAGGTATCAGGTCTTTGCAACAAATCAATGCCAATAAGCCTGTTGAGAAAGATCCAAAGAAAAAGGCAGCTTTAGATGCAAAAATTAAAGCACAAACAGACGAAATCAAAAAGAACAATCAAGCTGTTGATAAAATTGCAGTAGAAAATATTGATGTTGCTATTGATTGGTTAAATAAAACCTATGCTATTTTAAAAGATAAATCACCAAGAAGTAATACTGAGAAAAGTGTTATCAATAAATCTGTTGACTTTTTAGCCAATTTGTATTCTTACAAAATGAATAAAGTAAGAGGAAAAGATCCAAAAGCATTTGATGCTATGGAAGCTAAGTACAAAGAGTTTGATGGATTGCATGGTACATTTAAATAAATTATATTTGCACCAACTTTATAAAAAAATCCCGCTAAATATTAGCGGGATTTTTTATTGAATAAGTATTGAATAAATTTTGTAGAAGATTAATTAAAAAGGTTGATTGATCTTATATTTCAACTTTTCTTATTCATAATCATCTTAACCGAAATCATTTTTGTAGCTGTTATTTTTTTTCTAACGCAGTATAGCTTTGTTCCAATACTTGCATCTGAGCATTCAAAGCTTTTACAGATGATACCATTGCATCGGTAGGTGCAACATCTGCAGCTTGCATTAAACTCATTAAGCTTTCGAAAGAACCAACAATTGCACCAAAACTATTCGCATTGCCACCGCCTCTTCTTCGTCCTGAAACAGTTCCTGCTAATGCTTTCATAGCTTGTTTGGTTTCAGGTGCTAAGCCTTGTTTTTCTGCAGCTACATTCAATAGATCAATGTATTTTTTTGCTTTTAAAGCCTGCTCATAACAATTCATGGATAAACTAAATTGTTGTTGTAAATCACTAACAGCTGTTTTAACTCTAGGGTCTA
>VIKJ01000119.1 GCA_008080615.1 Chitinophagaceae bacterium
TTATATTAAAAGAGTTGTTTGGTCTGAATGAAAATCCTTTTTTTGACATTAGCCAGAATTGATAATATTGAAGTCCAAGGGATTTATACTGATCTATTGCGTAAATTTAGAGACAACGGTCATGAATTAACGATAGTTAGTCCATCCGAAAGAAAGTTGGGTAAAAAAACCAACTATGTAAATAAAGATAATGTTAGAATTTTAAATGTCTGGACCACCAACTTTCAGAAAACTAATCTAATTGAAAAGGGAATTACAACTCTTTTTTTAGAATTCTATTATTATGTAGCAATTAAGAAATATGTAAAATATAATGATCTTGATCTGATTCTTTATTCTACACCACCTATCACATTTACTTATCTTATAAAGCGATTAAAACTGGTGTCTAACGCCAAAACATATTTACTGCTAAAAGATATATTCCCTCAAAATGCTGTTGATCTTAATTTGTTAAAGTACAGCAGTGTACTTTATAAGTACTTTAGAAAACAAGAAAAAATACTTTATAGCTTATCTGATTATATAGGTTGTATGTCACCAGCTAATCTTGACTATGTGTTGGAAAACAACCCTGAAATTGAAAAGAAGAAGTTAGAAGTTAATCCAAATTCTATTGAAGTAAACAGAAAAGTTTTTAGTCCAGAAATAGACTTGTATACCAAGTATTGTATTCCCAAAAACAAAGTAATATTTATTTTTGGAGGGAACTTAGGTATACCACAGGGAATTAATTTTTTAAAAACCAATATTGCATATTGTAAAACTATCAAAGAAGCTTTTTTCCTCATTGTTGGAGATGGAACAGAATATAATAATTTCAGTAATTGGATTGAAAAAGATAAAATATTTAATGCATTACTTATAAAAGAATTACCGAAATCTGAATATGATCATATAATTAAGTTATCACATGTTGGATTAATTTTTCTTAGTCCACAGTTTACAATTCCAAATTTCCCTTCACGCCTTTTAAGTTATATGCAAAACAAACTCCCAGTTATTTGTGCAACTGATTCTTCTACAGATATAGGTAAAATAGCTTTTGAAAATAGTTTTGGGTACACTTGTTTAACTACAGATCATAATTCATTTTACGAATATGTTATAAAACTATTAAATAAAGAATTAAGAATAACAATGGGAGAAAATGCTTTAAATTATTTGGTTAAAGAATACAGTGTCGAAATTTCATACAATAAAATTGTAAATAAAATAAATTAATAATGAAAAATATATTAGTTACAGGTGCCGGGGCAGTACTTGGACAAGGAATTTTAAGATCATTACAAGGTATTGAAAGTGATTTTAATATTCATACAGCTGATCCAGATTATAGATCAACTGGACATTGGTTAGGGGATAAAGCACACATAATCAAATTTGCCAATGATCCAGAGTATTTGAATTCGGTTGAAAAAATACTTTATGCTGAAAAAATAGATATTGTTTTAATTGGTACAGATACTGAATTACCAATTTTTGCGCTAAATAAAGTAATGTTGGAGCAAAAATATGGTTTGAAAATTTTAGTTTCTAATTCTAATGTTATAGAAATTGCCAATGATAAGTATCTTACAGCAAGTTTTTTAAAAAGTAATAATTTTTATTTTCCAATTTCCTATATGGCATATGATAGATTAGGAATAAATAAATTGAAAGAAGAAAGGAACTATCCATATATCGCAAAACCTGTAGATGGGGCAAGATCAAAAGGAGTTGAATTAATTAAGGATGNNAAAAGGAGTTGAATTAATTAAGGATGAAAATGATTTAAATCGGGTAACTTCATTTTTAAATAACTTAGTAGTACAAGAATATATTTCAGATACGGATGGGGAATATACTTCAGGATGTTTAGTTTTTAATAAAAAATGTGTAGCTGTAGTTACATTAAAGAGAGATTTAAGGGACGGGAATACCTATAGGGCTTATTATAGCGAAGAATATGATATATACAATAGTTATATTGCAGAAGTCGCAGAGAAACTTGAAGTAGATGGTCCTTGTAATTTTCAATTCAGGATTAAAAATGGTAATCCCGTTATATTTGAAATAAACTCTAGATTTAGTGGTACTACTCCATTACGAAATATTTTTGGTTTTAATGAAGTAGAGGCTTGTATAAAATATTATTTAAATAATGTTGTAACCATACGCCCGAAATTAAATTCAGGTGTTGTTATGAGGGCTTGGGCTGATATCTTTGTAGATGCGCATGAGCTCAATCAGTTGAAGGATAACATGGTTTTAAATAATCCTAAATCAACATATTATCCATTTAATAATAAATGAAAACAGCTGTTGTAATAGGGGCTAATGGCTTTCTAGGGAGTGCTCTTGTAAAGAAGTTGATTTCTGAAAATCAAAAGGTTATTGCTGTTTACAATTTACATTATGACAACGTCGATTCTAGAGCCATAGTTCTAAATAATGAAGAGTTTTTAAATTCGACATTTGAAATTGATTATTTCTATTTTTTGAGTGGGAATTATACTAATTCACACAATCAGCTTTTAGAGATTAATTTTGACTTGTTCAGATATATTAAGAAATACCCTAACACAAAGTTTATTTATATATCAAGTACAAATGTTTATGGCACACATTCATCAGATATTACGGAAAATTCCTCATTTAATAATCCCTCATTATATGCCCAATTTAAACTTTCAGGAGAGTTTTTGGTTTCAAGTCTAAAAAATTATTCAATAGTTAGACTTACATATTTATATGGTCCAAGGATTACAAATTCTTCTTTTTTGCCTGCAATTATTAAACAAGCAAAGGAAAAATTAATAATAAATATAAATGGTAATGGGGAACGCTATCAAGACTATTTATATATAGATGACGCAGTTGAAATTGTATTTTTAACATCAAAAATTTCTGAAAATAGGATTTTTTTAGCTGCTTCAGGTACAAAAACAACAAATAAAGAGGCTGCAAGCTTAATATCTAAATTTACTGGGTGCAAAGTTAACTATATTGGAGATGAACAATCTCCTTCCTATGGCTTTGATCCAAGTAAATCACTAGCAATTTTAAAGTGGAAACCAAAAATTAAATTCGAAATAGGATTACTCAAAATGTTAGAATGAGATATTTAATTTGTGGAGATATTCATGGTAATTTACCTGCTTTAGAGCTTATGCTACAAAAAGAAAAAGACAATTACGATCAGCTAATTTGTCATGGAGATGTAGTTAATTATGGTCCATGGAGTAATGAATGTGTGTTACTACTTAATACTATTAAAGAATCAGTAAAGCTTAAAGGGAACCACGAATATTATTTTTTGAAGGGGTCTTATTCCGGAACTAATCAAATCGCAATAGCGTTTTTTAATTTTTGCTATAATAAATTCTCTCAATTTGAAATTATAAAAAAATATGGTGAATCATTTGAAGTTAATACTTTTATAGTCCAACATACAATACTAGACAAGTATATATTTTATGATACTAAAATTGAAGTGTTAGATAGGAATTATATTATAGGACACTCTCATCAGCAATTTGATAAATTTATTGGTGAGAAAAGATTATTAAATACTGGAAGTGTGGGTCAAAATAGAAGTTACATAAATTGTATAAATTATATAATTTATGATGTTGAACTAAATCTATTCTCGATGAAAATGCAGAAATACAATCATAAAATTATAATTGATAAGATGAAGAGTGATTCTTATCCAAAAGTTTGTATTGATTATTATAGAACAAAAAATATTTTATCGTGAAATCTAAAATCTGGCTTTCTTCTCCTCATATTGGACTCAATGAACTTAACTATGTTAATGAAGCCTTCGTTACAAATTGGATTGCTCCTATGGGTCCGAATGTAAAAGCATTTGAATACGACCTGCAAGCTCAAACTAAATCTGATCATGCTGCTGCTCTATCATCTGGAACTTCTGCGATTCATTTAGCGTTAATTCTTTTGGGTGTGAAAGCTGGAGACAGTGTGTTTTGTCAATCAATTACCTTTTCAGCCTCAGCTAATCCAATTGTATATCAAGGCGCTACTCCTGTATTTATAGATTCTGAATCAGATACTTGGAATATGGACCCAATTTTATTAAAAACTGCACTAGAAGAAGCAAAACAAAATGGTAAATTACCAAAAGCGATTATTCCTGTGCATTTATATGGAATGCCAGCTATGATTCAAGAGATTTTGTTAGTCGCAAAAGAATATGGTGTTCCAATAATTGAAGATGCAGCCGAAGCATTAGGGTCTAATATTAATAATAAACCTTGTGGTAGTTTTGGCGAGTTGGGTGTTCTAAGTTTTAATGGTAATAAAATTATTACCACATCAGGTGGCGGAGCACTATTATCTGATAATGGAGATATGATTGAAAAAGCTCGTTTTCTTGCTACTCAAGCTAGAGATTCAGCTCCTCACTATCAGCATTCACAAATTGGTTATAACTATAGAATGTCGAATGTATTAGCTGGAATTGGAAGAGGGCAATTAGAGGTGTTGAATGATCGAGTTGAAGCAAGAAGAAATAATTTTGGAAGATATAAAAAGTATTTTTCTAAGTATAATAATATTGGTTTCAATATCAGGTTTCAAGAAGAACCTATAGGCTATTATTCCAATCGTTGGTTAACTAGTATTTTAGTTGATCCTATCTACAATAATGGATTAACCCGTGAAGTGATAAGGCTTGCATTAGAAGACGAAAATATAGAATCAAGACCACTTTGGAAACCAATGCATCAGCAACCAGTATTTTCAAATGCTATAAGTTATCTTAATGGAGTTTCAGACAAGTTGTTTGAAGATGGCCTATGTTTACCAAGTGGCTCGAATTTATCTGAGGAAGATTTTGATCGTATCTTCTCATGTTTAGATCTTGTTTTTGCAAAATATCAAAATAGATGATGTATAAGAATTATTTTAAAAGGGTATTCGACTTTATAACAGCATTATTTTTATTACTGCTATTTAGTCCAATTATATTAATTACTTATCTACTTTTATTTGTTGTAAACAAAGAAAGTGCGTTGTTTTTTCAAATTCGACCCGGATATCAAAGTAAGCCATTTGTGATTTTTAAGTTCAAAACTATGCGCGATGGGAAAGATAAAGAAGGTAATTTATTGCCCGATGATGTTAGAATTACACAGATTGGTAAAATTGTAAGAGCTCTTTCAATTGATGAATTATTACAATTGATAAACGTATTAAAAGGTGATATGAGTTTAGTTGGGCCAAGACCATTGATGACACAATATTTACCACTTTATACACCAGAGCAAACTAAACGACATAATGTAAGGCCCGGTATTACTGGATGGGCACAAGTAAATGGACGTAATGCTATAAGTTGGGAAGAGAAATTCAAACTTGATGTAGAATATGTTGATAAACTTTCATTCTCATTAGACATGAAAATTTTGTTGCTGACATTTTTAAATGTAATTCAGAGAAAAGGAATTAGTGAAGATGGACATGTAACTATGAGTGAGTTTAAGGGGTAGCTTGTAATTAAAGTTTATTTAGATTGTTGGGTGCTATTATTTAATTGCATACCTTGTATTTTGTAGTTCTTAATTATTAAATATGTTGAATAATTATAAATTCAAAAAAATAAGAAATCTTTTTATATTACCAAGATGGGTAATATTATCATTAGATATATTGATAAGTGCAATTTTTTTTAATTTACCTTGTTATATGTAAAAATGAATTCTTAACTATTTATTTTATTTAATGTTATTTAACTCCACCGAATTTTTATTATTTCTTCCTATTGTATTTATACTATATTGGTTTGTATTAAATAACACTTTACGGGTACAAAATTTTTTAATATTAATAGCCAGCTATTTTTTCTATGGTTGGTGGAGTTGGAAATTTATGCTTCTTTTAGCTTTAAGCACGCTATTAGATTATTTATATGGATTTTATGTTTCTTCACCTGATCGAAAGAAAGCTAAATTATTTTTATGGTTGAGTGTTATAAATAATCTAGGAATACTTTGTACATTCAAATATTACAACTTCTTTGCTGAACAATTTCAATAT
>VIKJ01000120.1:0-1542 GCA_008080615.1 Chitinophagaceae bacterium
TTCCGGTTTTACTGGGTTATCAGTTTGGTAACGATGATTTTAGAATAGGAATTAATGCAGGGCTAATGATTAATTTAAGTTCATGGTATCAAGGGGTAATTTTAGATACCGCATTAACTGCAACCCCCATTACAAAAGACAATAATGTTGTTTATAAAAATAATATTGGTTTGGGAATCTATACTGGCATTAATATTTCTAAAAGAATCAATTACAATACTTCCATTTTTGCAGAACCTTATTTAAGATATAATTTATCGAATATGACTACTCCACAATCATCATACAATCAACGAATGACAATTGGTGGGTTAGCTATTGGATTGAAATTTAATTTAAACAATCGGTAGGCAACAAATAAATCAATAATAGTATCTAAATAAATAGCATACAATCAATGAAAAGAAAACAAATTATATGGGCAATAATACTTTTTGCAGGCTTTACTGCTTGCAAAAAAGATGTGTCTGATAATTTTGTGATTTATACTAATAATGCAATGAATGATACAGTTTGGGCTAGAAACCTCCCTACAAATGCTGCTATCTATTCCCTTTTTGATTCTATATCTCCTCAACCAATGGTTGACTCATTTGATATTGCTAAAGGAGATACTCTGCGATTTGCTAAAAATATTGAAATCATTTTTCCGGCAAATAGCTTGGCTGGACCTATTGGAGTTACACTTAGTGGAAAAATAAAAGTAGAAGTACAAAGCTTACTTAGTAAAGGTGATATGATTAAGGCTATGAAGAGTAGTACCAATTATGCTGCGCTTTTTGAAACTGTTGGTACTTTTTGCATTAAAGCAAGTAAAAATGGGCAAGAGCTATCACTTCTCCCTTCCACTAATATTAAATTA
This sequence comes from Chitinophagaceae bacterium, assembly GCA_008080615.1. Taxonomy (GTDB): domain Bacteria; phylum Bacteroidota; class Bacteroidia; order Chitinophagales; family Chitinophagaceae; genus Sediminibacterium. The sequence goes on from VIKJ01000120.1 coordinate 863, forward strand.
AGATTCTTGGACCCAGATGATAATCCTAAAACTTCATTGCATGTATTTGCTGGTAAGGAAAGTTATCAAGTGCCTAGTTGGGGTTACGATATGGATTTCACTTGGCTTAAAACTATAGATGGATCTACCATAAACATTTGGACCAAATATGGTTCAGGCCCCAATAAAGGATATGAAATTGTTTCAAAAAATTTAAGATGGATTGCTGCGGGTAAACATATGGATAGCACAGTTTCTAGTGCGAAACTATTCGCCATACTTCCTCCTAATTATACCAATAAAAATACAGTTGCTTTTGCATCATTCAATGATAGTAAAACAGTAGTTCAATTAAATGCCGACTACTCTTCAAGATCATTTTCTGCTAAAAATATCCCATTACAGAAAAAAATTACTATCGTAACCATTACCAAAATAGGCAACACATTTTATTTGGGTAAGCGCAATGTGGATGATATTGGCAACATTGGAGTTTACAATATCTTACCCGAGAAAAAATCGCTAAAAAATATATTGGATTTTGTAGAAGGTCTTTAGGCTTTGATTCTATTTTTTTTCATGTGTAGCGCCCAGTATGCCCAAACTAAACTGAGTAACATGAAAATGGCGCCCAATAAAAAGGATACCCCAGGAAAATAAATTGGTGCACTAGGGCTAGTAAAATAGGCAAAAATATTAGT
>VIKJ01000120.1:1564-5804 GCA_008080615.1 Chitinophagaceae bacterium
ACAATAGAAGTAGCACTCATTAAACTAGTTAAAGCACCTTGTAATTCTCCTTGTTCGTTTGGAGGCACATTCCCCGAAATAATCGATTGAAGTGCAGGACCAGCAATACCTCCCAAACAATATGGAATCAGAAAAACAAACATCATCCAACTTTCAGAAGCAAAAGCAAAAAGAACCAATCCTAAAGTGTACAATGCCAACCCTAGATAAACACTTTTTTCGTTTCCAATTTTAGGATTTACTACTCTTACCAATCCACCCTGAACCCCACCTACCAATAACCCAACTAATCCTAATGAGATGCCGATCATTTTAGGTGTCCATTTAAACTTTTCTATATTAAAAAAACTCCAGTTACTCTGTACTGCATGAGATGCTAAATAGATCATCACCAATGAAACAACCAATCCTGATACAGCAGGATATTTTCTTAACTGAAGCAAAGAACCCAATGGATTCGCCCTTCGTAATTCAAAAGGCCTACGATGCGCTTTATCCAATGATTCTGGTAAAATAAAATATCCATAAACCCAATTGGTTAAAGCCAATCCAGCAGCAGCAAAAAATGGTATTCTTGGGCCAATTTCACCTAATAATCCTCCCAACATAGGGCCAATTACAAACCCAAGGCCAAATGCAGCCCCAATCATTCCAAAATTTTGCGCCCTGTTTTCTGCTGTACTGATATCTGCAATATAGGCTGCTGCTGTTGTAAAACTTGCACCCGTAATTCCAGAAATACATCTACCTACAAATAGCCATTCTATAGAAGGAGCAAAACATAAGAAAAGATAATCAACCCCAAACCCAAACAAGGAAAACAGTAATACTGGTCTTCTACCATATTGATCACTTAAATTTCCTAGAACAGGGGCAAATAAAAATTGCATAATGGCGTAGGCAAAAGTGAGCCAACCACCATATTGAGAAGCTAAACTGATACTGCTATTTCCCAATAACTGCTCAATCATTTTGGGCATCACAGGAATAATTAATCCAAAGCCAATTACATCTATCAATAAAGTGATGAAAATAAAACCAATTGCCGCTTTTTTCCCTGTAGCCATGTAGAAATCATTTTTAAAAATGCAAAGATTCTTTTTTTATTATACATTATTAAACTGATTCTCTTTCTACGCCTGGAATTTCTAACACCAAGTTAGCTCCATAACAACCCGCAGGTGTTTGATAGCCCGTTTTGAAATTACCCTCTAACACTTTTTTGGTAATAATAAGACTACTATAAGCAGTTAAAGTATATCCTTCAGGACCAGTTAGTCTTGCAATTTTATGTTCCCCTGCTGCATTTACAACCTCACCCCATACCATACATTTTGCTTTTGCTCTTGCTGTATCATCAGGCCCAGCAGGCTTTTGCTTAATTTTCTTTTTGAATCTATTTCTAACAAAAGAGGTACGCAAAATCCAATTATACAATCCTTGCCACTTCAACATTGAAAATGTTTTGGGTGAAGCCATTGTATAGGTTTCTATATTAGGTATACCAGTTGTGGAGTATGCCGTTGAAACATCTCCCCATGGAATACACATAACAAATAATTTTTTCAAACCAAAATCTACCCAAAAGCCTTTATGCCCTAGAGGTTTTTTTACAATCTTTCCATTTTCTCTAACTGCCCCTCCCTCTCCCATTCCTTCGGCCATGGTTGTAGCTGTTCCGTGAGAAAGCCTTCCCCCAATGGTTGCAAATGCCAATTTCAAATGCGTTGCATTGGGCATTGATTCATGAAGAAACTTTGCAATACAATCGGTAGGTACTACGTCAAAACCTACACCAGGCATCACCATGATTTCACTTTGAATGGCTTGATCATTATAGCGTTTTGCTTGTTCAAAAACCCCAATTTCACCTGTAATATCTAAATAATGGGTATGTGCTTCCATACAAGCTTTCAACATTTTTGCAGAGGTGAATTGAAAAGGTCCTGCAGCATGTAGCACAACTGAAAACTTACGAAGACATGCTACTAATTCGTCATGATTATCTAAATTAATTACTTCATAGCTGAGGTTAAGTGATGCTGCTAATTCCTTTATAGATACTTCATTTCTTCCTGCCAATACTGGCACTAACTGATATTCAATAGCCATTTTAGCAATAAGCTGGCCTGTATAGCCATTGGCACCGTAAAGTAAAAATTGATTGTTTTGCATCCTGTAAAATACAAAAAAGGGACGGTAAATACCGTCCCTTCAAAAATCAACTAAAAACAACCTATTTTTTTAACGTAATCAATCCTAATTCTACTTCTTTTGTTGTACTCACAACTACACCAGTAATGGTTTGTGGTATATACCCGTTTGATGCGTTTACATACACTGTATATGTGCCAGCTTTCAAGCCACGTATTTTAAATTTACCATCATGATTAGGCAATGCATATGCAGTATCAGTATTATTAAATACTGTAACAATTGGGCGAGCTATCATTGGAGTTACTTTTCCATAAATACTTGCAGTTTCTTTTACAGTAAAGAATTTAAAGAATGGTCGAAGGTAATACTGTCCATTTCTTTCTTTTACAATAGAATTACCAATATTAAAATCTAACCAAAGCCTACGTTTGCGGGGCAAGTATTCATCCCACTCATGCCCTTTTAATTTAATTAGCACAAATTTTTCTGCGCCAAATGGAACATTCAATGGATAACTAACGCTATCTACCATTACAGAATGTTGAGTTCCAAATTCAATTTTAATTAATCGGATTGCACCATTCACCACCAATTTATTGGCTAATAATGTATCCACACCGTTTCTAAGTTTAAGCAGATCATAAATACCAGCAGCAATTCCTAAATCTTCCCAAACAAGTGCAGAATCATTTTTTAAGGCACCATGACGATCATCACCATGCCCAATTCTATCCCAGTTACAAGAATCTTTTACCCTTGTGTTTTTACTAGTGTCTACCAATAACTTTACAGATTTAATATCTATTAGTACCTGATCGTAAACAGCGGGAGCATCTGTTAAATATAAGCTAACAGTTTGTTGCCCAACTGAAGATTCTGTAGAAGCTGTTTTTGTACAAGAGCTAACAATTACGGCTACGATTACTAACATAGCGGCAACATAATAGAGGATGTTTCTTTTTTTCATGGTTTAAGGTTTTAGCGTAGCATTCAAATCATTCATTTCATTTTAATTATAGCAATAGTATATACATCCCCTTGGGGTAGTTTTACCACTCGCTATAGTTTTGGAAAATTGCAACTTAATACGGCTGCATTCATATAAAAGATGCAAGCCGTTTGCTAGCCGTTGCCTGTTAAGAAACTTTTAACAAAAAAAATAATTACTCCTCGTTCCTACATACAATCACTCCATCGAAAACATCTATCAGTACTGATTTATTTTTATCGATTTCACCTGATAGTATTTTTTTACTTAATATATTAACCAGCTGCTTTTGAATTACTCGCTTAAGTGGGCGTGCTCCTAGCTGTGGATCATATCCTTGATCTATTAAGAAATCAACTAAGTATTTACTAAAGTGAATATGAATATTATTCTGCGCAACTAATTTTTGTAATATATCTAATTGTATTTGTACAATGCCGCTTAAATGCTTTTTTGAGAGTGGGCTAAACATGATTATTTCATCTACCCTATTTAAAAATTCTGGTCGTATTGTTTGCTTTAATAATTGCATCACTTCTACTTTTGCTTTTTCAGTAGCAGCTTCAATACCAGTATCTTCAACTCCTTCAAATGCATCTTGAATTAAATGGCTACCTAAATTACTGGTCATGATGATAATGGTATTTTTAAAATTCACCATTCTCCCTTTATTATCAGTAAGTCTACCATCATCTAACACTTGCAATAGAATATTCCAAACATCTGGATGGGCTTTTTCTATTTCATCTAATAATATTACACTATATGGTTTACGACGAACTGCTTCGGTTAATTGACCACCTTCATCGTACCCAACATATCCGGGAGGCGCGCCTACTAATCTAGAAACGCTATGCTTTTCTTGGTATTCACTCATGTCTATCCTCGTCATCATAGACTCATCATCAAATAAATATTCAGCCAATGCTTTTGCTAGTTCCGTTTTTCCTACACCCGTTGTACCAAGGAAAATAAAAGATCCAATAGGTTTTTTAGGATCTTGTAACCCAGCCCTACTTCTTCTGATGGCATCTGCGACAGCAGTAATGGCTTCTTCTTGTCCAATAACACGCTCATGTAATTCATCTTCTAAAT
>VIKJ01000121.1 GCA_008080615.1 Chitinophagaceae bacterium
CCATGATTTGTGTAGAAGAAATTGGGCTGGGTGTGCGAAGTACTATTTGCGCTTTATTACATGATACTGTTGAAGACACAGATATTTCATTGGAAGATGTTGAAATGGAATTTGGTATTGAGATTGCGAAAATTGTAGATGGCCTTACCAAAATTTCTAGTGTAATTGATACCAATACCAGTCAGCAGGCAGAAAATTTTAAAAAGATTTTACTTACCCTAACCGATGACCCTAGGGTGATCTTAATTAAGCTGGCCGATCGTTTGCACAATATGCGAACCCTCGACCATATGAAGCGAGAAAAGCAATTAAAGATTGCTTCGGAAACCGTTTGGGTGTATGCTCCGTTGGCGCATCGCATGGGATTGTATAGTATCAAAACCGAATTAGAAGATCTCTCCATGAAATATATGGAGCCAGATGCTTACCGAGATATTGCCAAAAAATTATCCGAAACAAAAAGAGAACGTACCCGCTATATCAACGAATTTATTCGCCCGCTAAAAGAAAAAATGCAGGCAGGTAATTTTGATTTTGAAATTTATGGAAGGCCCAAAAGCATTCACTCTATTTGGAATAAAATAAAAAAGAAAGCAGTAGCATTTGAAGAAGTGTACGATTTATTTGCCATCCGCGTTATTTTAAACTCTCCTCCCGAAAAAGAAAAAGAAGATTGCTGGAAAGTATATTCGATGGTTACAGATGAATATAACCCCGCACCAGAAAGATTAAGAGATTGGTTAAGTAACCCCAAAAGCAATGGTTATGAGGCTTTGCACACCACAGTGATGGGGCCACAAGGCAAATGGGTAGAGGTGCAGATTCGTACCAAAAGAATGAATGAGATTGCCGAAAAAGGATTGGCAGCGCATTATAAATACAAAGAAGAAAGCAGTGATGAAGACCGCTTTGATAAATGGTTTGGACAAATCAGAGAAGTACTGAGTGGACCTGATACCGATGGAGTAGATTTTTTACAAGATTTTAAAACTTCTTTTTTAGCAGAAGAAATTTACGTTTACACGCCCAAGGGTGAGGTTAAAATGTTGCCCACAGGAAGTACTGCATTAGACTTTGCTTTTTCTATTCACTCGGCCATTGGCACCAAATGTATTGGGGCTAAAGTGCATCATAAATTGGTGCCCATTGGGCATAAACTAAGAAGTGGTGATCAAATAGAAATCATTACCAGCAACAAACAAAAACCTTCGGAAGATTGGTTAAACTTGGTTGTTACTGCTAAAGCGAAAAATAAAATCAAGGATTCGCTGCGCGAAGAAAAAAGGCATATAGCAGAAGACGGGAAATATATTTTGCAGCGCAAGCTAGAATCGATGGGGGCTGCGTATAGCCACCATAATATTGAAGAGCTGGTGCATTTTTACAAGCTTACTTCTTCGTTAGACTTGCATTATAGAATTGCTACAAAATATATTGATTTACGAGAGTTAAAAGAATTTCAGGTGCTAGGCGATAAAATTGAGATTCCTAGACCCAAGCCTGTTCATGTAGATCCCTTGGTAGATCATCAGCCAAAGCATTATGATAAAAAAGATTCGGAGCTGATTATTTTTGGGGAGAGTAGCGATAAAATCATGTACACATTGGCCAAATGCTGCCATCCCATTCCAGGAGATGATGTATTTGGTTTTGTAAGTACGGGAAAAGGATTAATTATACACCGAACTACCTGCCCCAACGCTACTCAATTATTGGCCAATTATGGTCACCGAGTGGTAAAAACCAAATGGGCTAAAAACAAAGAAATTTCTTTCTTAACAGGATTAAAAATCATCGGATTGGATGATGTTGGGGTTATCAATAAAATAACCAATGTAATTAGTGGAGATTTGCGCATCAATATTGCCGGTTTAAGCATTGATTCTAAGGAAGGATTGTTTCAGGGTACTATAAAAGTATTCGTTCACGATAAAGAAGAGTTAGAAGAATTGGTATTTAGGCTTAAATCGCTAAAAGGAATACAAACAGTTGATCGTTTTGAAACAGAAAGCTAAGAAAATAATTAGGCATTAGCATTCCCTTGCCCTATTTTTGCCCCTTAGAACAAACGATATGGTAGACGTTATTTTAGGCTTACAATGGGGAGATGAAGGCAAGGGCAAAATTGTAGATTATTTTGCACCCAATTACGATGTAGTAGCCCGATTTCAAGGTGGTCCAAATGCAGGACACACTTTATATGTAGAAGGCAAGAAAATGGTATTGCACCAAATTCCTTCTGGCATTTTTCACCAGAATAAAGTAAATATTATTGGTAACGGCGTAGTACTAGATCCCGTTACATTAAAAAGAGAATGTGATGCAGTTGCAGCATATGGTATAGATGTTAAGAAAAATTTGTTTATTTCTGAGCGCACCAATATCATTGTTCCAACACACCGCGCTTTAGACAAAGCATCTGAGCTTTCTAAAGGCGAGAGTAAGATAGGCTCTACCTTAAAAGGAATTGGCCCTGCTTATATGGATAAAACGGGCAGGAATGCATTAAGAGTGGGAGATTTATTAGATAAAAATTTCACCAGTCAGTACATTAAGCTTCGTTTGAAGCATCAGAAATTATTAGATAATTTTCATTTTATAGAAGACATTTCTGCTTGGGAAGAAGAGTTTTTTGAAGCCCTAGAATTCTTGAAAACATTGAACGTAATCAATTGCGAATACTTTATCAATAATGCTATTACAGATGGCAAAAAAATATTGGCTGAAGGCGCACAGGGTTCTATGTTGGATATTGATTTTGGCACTTTCCCATTTGTAACTTCTTCCAATACCATTTCTGCAGGTGTTTGTACCGGATTGGGTGTTTCACCTAAGCAAATAACAGAAGTAATGGGCGTTACCAAGGCATATTGTACCCGCGTAGGCAGTGGTCCATTCCCTACAGAATTAGAAGACGCAACAGGAGAAGAATTGAGAAGAGTAGGAAGTGAGTTTGGCGCTACAACTGGCCGCCCAAGACGTTGTGGATGGATAGACTTGGTTGCTCTTAAATATACCTGCATGATTAATGGTGTAACCCAGGTAATCATGACCAAGGCCGATGTATTGGATGCTTTTGCAGATTTGCAAGTTTGTACTGCATATAATATCAATGGAAAGGAAACCAAAGAAGTACCATTCCAAATGTCTAGAGTTAAGATAGACCCTATTTTAAAGGCATTTAAAGGATGGAATATTGATACTACACAAATGAAAAAAGCAGCTGAATTACCAGCCGATATGAATAAATACATTGAATTTATTAATAACTATATTGGTGTACCCGTTAAATTTGTTTCAAATGGACCGGGCAGAGATCAAATTGTTACTTTGTAGTTTATTGGCATTTAATTTGATATTGAAAAAAAATTTTGGTTAATAATATTTTGCGTGCAAATTTTACGCATCTAATCTTATTAGAAATATGGCAGCGAAGTCTGATAAGGATCAAAAATCCACCCCGAAAGTTCCGGCAAAAAATGCCGATGCAAAATTGTCTTCTAAAAACAAGAAGCCTCTTGATGATGAGGATGATGATTTAGACGATGATGATGAAATAGAAACCAAGTCTCCAAAAAAAGGAAGTACTAAATCAAGTGCAAAAAAATCAACCGATGATGATGAGGATGATTTGGATGATACTGAAGTAGATGACGACTGGGAAAAGTCTACAGATGAGGAAGACAGCTGGGATCCTGACTTTGACGAATTTGATATTCCTAAAAGCAAGGGTAAAAAAGCTGTTGGTGGAGCTAAGAAAAAAGAAGAAGACGATGACTTTAAATTAGATGAGGACTTCAAAGAGTTTGATCTGTTCAACGATAAAAGTGACGGGTTTGATGATGATGAAGATGATGATTTCTAATTTATGCGCTTAATTTGAAAAGAACTATTTCCTGTTTTACTATAACAGGTATACCAGCTATTAAAGAACAGATACTTTATTGGATTAACCAATTTAGTATTTGTTCTTTTTTAGATAACCACCAATACAGCGCCCAATACCATCATGTTGAATGTTTAGCTGCAGTAGGTGCTATTCGTGTATTCGAAGGCCCCAATACATTGCAAGCAATTGACGCATTTTACACTACAGATGCCGACTGGTTATTTGGTCATTTAGCCTATGACCAACAAAGCAGTCCCATTGGATTTAGCCCATCTACTTTTTTTCAACCCGAAACTGTTTTGAGACTTTCCAATACAACACTTTGGATTGAAACCATTCATGCAAGTG
>VIKJ01000122.1 GCA_008080615.1 Chitinophagaceae bacterium
CTTGAATGACTTATCATATCGGTCACTCTTGTGTTCTTTTACCAGCTTATTAAAATCCCACTTGTCTATCTTTTTTACCCCTTTTTCATTAACTTTAGTCGGTTACTAGTGTTAAACTATACTTCCTAGGGACCAATCAAATTAATGGCCTTTTCTAACTGTATGTCTTTGTGTTGGTTTAATAATTGAAGAGAAAATGGGATAGGATAATCAGGAGAGAATCCTACACCCTCATACGATTTGCCATCCAAATATTTAAATTTTACAGATGAAGATTGAACAGCCAAAAATCCCGGTATGGTAAATGCTCCCGCATTAAAAACATCCTGTTTTATCAGAGGCCCGGTTGCTCCCCATGTTCTCTCACCAACAACAATTCCATTGGGTAGTAAATGGGTTGCCATTGCAAAAGCCTCAGACAAAGAGGCAGAAACATTATCAGTAAGGGTAATAATCGGGATAGCTAAATTTTTAGCGTTTGCCTGAGGATAAATATATGCCTCAATCCAGGGGGTAAAATCCAGTCGTCCATTTCCACTTTTAGATTGGGTATATCCGAAATGGAGCCGTTTGTTAATAAATTGACCGAATAGAAAATTCAGATCAGCTACATCTCCGCCTTGATTACTTCGAACATCAATGATAACCCCCTTTATATAATCAGGTAAATTGTTTAATTGAGATACCAGGTCTTTTAAAATACGCTGTATTATGCTATTTGTATTTGCCTGGTAATATTTTACTAAGGCAAACTGATTACAGGAAAAGTATAGTATTCTTTTGTCAATGGTTCCTGATAAAACTGCGAAGGGAAGGTTATTGGAAATATTTCCATAATCCAGGCCCAATTGAAAACCCTTATCTAAATAAGCAGTATCAACCTTATAATATGGATACGGATAATGAAATTGTGCGGATAATTGTTTTTTGTTAAAAGCCGGATTAATAAATGAATGAGCAATTGCTGAATTCAGAAAATTAATTTGGTAGTGGCTATCCCTTAATCCCTTGGTCATTTCAGTAAAGTATTGAACTGACTTTATTGCGTCGCTATCATTCCCAAGACTCAGGTTAGCAAATTTCGGTTTATATATTAAGTAAATCTTGTCCCAATCAGTACTATCAGTATCCCAATAAACATAGTTTTGGTTCATTTTGTTCCAGAAAGTTTCAAATATATCGTCAAAAGTTAAAGCAGGATTATTAGTGACTAAAAGAGTATCTTTCTTGCAGGAATCGCATAGCGATAATACAGCAACAAAAGCCAATATTTTAATAATACAGTTGCAGTTTCTCATGGTATCTTTCTGGTAAGGTTATACAGAATGCCTAATGAAACAGAAATTGTTTGATTGAACTTCTTCGTCTGAAATAACATGTATTTTTTTTGCTGATCGGTAAGGGAATGAAAGTATTTGCATTCCACAAAGGCAAGGCATTTCCCCTTCAAAGAAAAATTTGCACCAATACCAAGTATACTTCCCAGTTCTATCCGATTATCTTTAATAGTATTAAACTGATATTTTTCCGAATATTTAGTTAGGGACAAATATTGGGCACCTTGCCCGCTATTGTCGATCCTGTTTTCATAACTGCTAAAAATATTGGGCATTGCTCCGTATATTTTGCCAAACGCCCAGTAGCCTCCGAATCCGCCTGCCGAAATATATGCCTCTATTTTTTTTCTCGATAGTAACTTTATCTGTATTGTTGCGGGTACCTGTATATAGGTGTTTTTAAACCCGGTGTATACACCGGTATAATCCCCGGTCCGCAAGAAGAAATAATTTTTTTGCAGTAAGAATATGCCACTTTTAATTGAAATGCCCTTTTTATACTCATACTTAGTAACAATACCAGCAGTATAGCCCCCTCCGTTCTGATTTTTTGTAAGTACAGTACTTGAGATATCAGTATTGGAATAGTTATTTGAATATCCGGCTTCTGCACCTATGTATAATTGGGCTTTAGTGTACCCAAATACCAATAGCAGTATATGCACTAATACGATTTTCCAAATTCGCATTCAAAGCAAATATTAAACCACCCTAATAAGTTTGTTGTTCCAAATACTTATTAGGGCAGTTACAGTTAACTCCTAAAAATATAAAAACCAATTATTACCATTACTTAAAACAACATTTTTATATTCCTTTAAAAGACCTAAATTATATGTAGCCTTAAGCGCAGGATATGCTATGGTTATATAACCGTCACTGGAAATCTCAAACATAGACCCCTGAGTGGAGGTACCATCTACATTGTAGACATAAACAGGCTCACCAACTTTTATTATTCTTTGCAATCGAACTGCGGTGATTTGACCTTGCGTAGGAGAAGTTACCTGTTTCGTGCAGGACGTTAATGCAATCGCTAAAAATAGTCCTGAAATTGCTATGAGTTTTTTCATAAACGGTCTTTAATTATTTACAATATTTGCAAAAAATGATTTAATAATAGTTGATTTTGGCGTAGTACCATTATTAGGTATCACATCAAATGAAACTCTGATTGCCGCAAGGTCATTAATAGGCTGTGCACCATGCTCTTTAGAATAGACAGTAGTTACATTTGTACCGGTGTAGGCGGTATAGTTTACGTATATTTCCTGCGTACCGGTAACCTGAAAATTGTAACCCGTATTGGGGTTTAATAATACAACCTGGGTATTTAAATTCTGAATAGTAGCACCAGTAGCTAAACTATTTACCACCGCTGGATTGGTAATAAATAAAGAATTAAATAGCCCCTGATTTACTGTATATAGATTTGTATACTGGGTAAAAGGGATATCTATTCCTCCTTCATTCACTAAAATTGTTGAGGTGGAAGTATGTACATTGATGGTTGGTTTATTAGAAAGATTAAAGACGCCAAGTGACTGATTATATAAAGGAATATAATTGGGTGCCGATATCGGATCAATAATTGAACCAGGCACATAGACTGAAGTTGGACTTGCCGGAAATGATCCTTGACTTGTTGAGGTCCCGTCAAGTCGCAGCTTAGCATTTAAATTCAAACTTACTGTAGTAGCATTGCTGCTGCCACCAATAATAGCACTTAATATTCCCGCGATGGCTCCAGGAATATTTCCGGAAGCGGCTGACAAAGCATTACTTAGCCCTGTTTTCAGGGAAGTGAAAATTCCGTCCGGTAAACCCAGGTTATTGTTAGAAGTTGCAGGAGTGTAGCCAATTAAAGTACCATCAGAAGTATATTCCGGATACACGCCTTGAAAACTTCCACTTGCATTATTGAGAACAGAACTACCGATTAAGGAAAGTCCTGCGGTTGTAATTGTGTTTACACCATTTTGAATAGCTGAATTTATTCCAGAGGTTGATGAGCCTACGGTACCATTTAGTGTGCCTTGTAACGGTCCTCCCAATGAAACCTTTGAAATGCTGTTGTAATTATTAAACCAGCTTAGCTGTATATTATTATAATTTGTATTAGCAGTTTGCGGATCATATGCCAATTCGTATTGCAGCATATACCATTTATTAGACCCCAAAGGGGCTGAACCATCTTTAGGGGCCGGTTCAACCTGGGTATAGGATAATTGATTTTGAGATACATTAACAATATCTGTTCCCAAAAAATTAAGCATTGATGATGTTCCTGTAGTTAGAACATTTAACCCATCAACTAAGTAATCCGATGGATAGGTTAGCGGGGTTGTGATGTAAATATAAATCCGCATCAATCCTCTATACTTATTATAGAGTATGAAATAAGGGTTTTGCAATGGGCCGGCAGAGTTGGGATCAAAAGTGTTATATACTAACTGCCATCCATCAGCATATTTATTATCATTTGCCACATCAAGCCCATATACAGAAGTAATACTTCCCTGACCTATCCAAGGTGGGGGTATTAATGACTGGCCGGGAGGAGTTGGCATCCAATTAGCTGTTTCCCAGTTGAAATTATATGGTTGAATGCCATCCGTAACTGAATTACCAGGAACGGAATCGTTTAATATTTTTTTACACCCGGAAACTGAAATAAATACAAAAAGAAACAAGGCATAAGTTGCCTTTTTGACAAATGGCAGTAATTTTTGGTTTTTCATAAAAACATTTTAGGAAATTAGAATATATTACAAATATTACCACTGTATGTTACCAAAACATTACGCTCGGATTATTGAAATATTATCACTGCTAACCGACTAAAATAGATTTGTGCCCATTTTGTCAGCCAGAAGCCTTGTTTT